>JAUWYD010000257.1 GCA_030616025.1 Chloroflexota bacterium | reverse complement strand
TGTCCATAATACGAGGCCGGCGTGCCGGAGTTGCCAACATGTCCAAGGATCTGGCCTTGTTCCACCCACTGTCCCACCTCTAGACCGTCGGCCACGGCGCTCAGATGACAGTAGCGACTCACCAGACCATCGCCGTGGTCTATCCACACCTGACGGCCTCGCAACACATCCAAGGTGTCTTCGGGAGTGTGATAATCCGCCTGGGTGTGGCTCAGCATTTCCTCCATCTCCTCACCGCTAGGCGCTTCATATTCCCGGTCAACTCGGATGACTTCACCTTCGGCCACGCTCAGCGCTGGCGTGTCGGACGTGACCGTTTCCCCTGCGACCCAGTAGAAGTCGATGCCCTCGTGCACCCCGTAGCGATAGGAACGAGGTGCGCCGGGCAGTCGGAAGGCCAAATCCGAGAGCATGGTCCCCGAAATGGGCAGAGCCAGAGGCGGGAGCAGTTCCAGTATGCTCGAGTCGTGCGGAGGCAGGGATGCCAAGGCGATAGCGGGCCTGGGGATCGGTTCAGCCCTCGCCGCTTCGCTGGCTTCCACCGGGTAGACGTAGATGGCATCTCGGGTGGCTAGGTAGAGTCTTCCATCATCCTTGTAGACGCTCCGGATCTCCGTCCCATCGTCGGCGAAGAGATACTGCCGCACCAGGGCTCCGCTTTCCCGGTCCAAGACCCACAGGCGCCGGTAACCCTCGTCAATGACGTATAAGTGTCCCCCTGGTTCTGGGTCGAGGAGCAGCAGTGAAGGATCGGCGAGGTCTGAAGGAGGCGAGAAGGTCGTCTGAGCGTTGGAGGGCAACCCAGCAAGTCTGTGTAGACTCAGCGCGCCTCGATATCCCTCCTGGGCCAGCACGTAGATGTCCTCCCCCACGGCAAAATCGACGCTTTCTCGCAGGTCCATCTCCACAGGGATGACCTCTGCCTGTCCATCCTGGTGTCGCCATATCTGCCCCACGTTGGTGTCCAGAAGGAACACCTCGTCGTTCCAGGCGCAAACAGAGATCAGGTCCTGCCGCGAGTTGGCCTCCGGCATGTGGGCCAACCTCTCCACCCGCCAGCTTTCAGCGTCCGGGAGGTAGCGGAACAGATTGCCGACCCGGTCCAGCAACAGGAGGGATTCCTTATCGCCTGAGAGGGCGATGTCGGCCAACTCCTGGACTACGACCCCCTCAACGCTATTGTCCCGAGGTAGGATCGAGCGAGAGGAAGGCCGGGCGCTCAGGTTCACCAGTTTCAATTCACCCGTATCCAGCACATAGGCGTCGCTCCCTCTGACCACCATCCGCAATGGATGGATGATGGATCCGGCAGGGAGGCCGTAGGCGGTGGTGTTGTGCTCGTCGAGCACGACCGTTCCCTCCAATTGGAGCGTGGGCGTAGGTGGGACTGGTATGGGTGTCCGAGTATGCGTCGGAGTGGGGACAATGGTGGGCGCCAATGTCGGAGCCGTTGCGGTGGGGGATGGGCCACCGATAGGCGAGGCGGGCGCGGGTTTGCCTGTGGCGATACGACTCGTAACAAGTGAGGTGACGAAAAGGATCAGGGCAAGAGAGAACCCCCTGACTTGTCTAAGTACCAAAGTACTCCTCCACCAGCGAGGAGATATCTACCTCAGTGTGCTGGTACAGGATAGCGAAGAAGTCGTCGGCGGTGCCTAGCTGCTTTGCCTGAGTCTCGTAGTAGTCTCGAAGGAAGGCGAAGAACTCCTCGTCGCCTGTGCGTTCTCTGATGTCCCTGACAAAGAGCGCGCCGCGGCGATAGACGGCATTCAGGTAAGTCCGCCCGTCCATGAAGGCGTAAATGGGACGGCCAACCTGACCCGTGGGTCTGTAGCGCTCTACCTCGGCTTCCCACCACCAATCCAGCAACTCTGGATGCTTCTGCTCGTAGTATAGCATGGTGCTGTAGGTGGCTAGCGCCTCGTCCAGCCACGGTTCCCTCACCTGGTCACTGCCGACCACGCCATACCACCATTGATGAGCTATCTCGTGGACAAGTAGAGAGACCATACTGCTGCGGTAGCCGCCTGGGTGATCCTCGTACCAGTCATCACCCAGGAAACAGAGAGTCGAGAACTCCAGAGCACCAGCCGAGTCCACTTCGGCGATGCGATAGGTGGAATATGGATAGGCGCCGAAGAGGTCCTCGAAGGTAGCAAGCGCTTCAGCGGCGACTGCCAGTGTATCGGCGCCGCTGCGCTCGTGGACGGGAAAGAAGTACGAAGAGACAGTGACATGGCCAGCTTGCACACTGGAGGACAAGTACTGGTCGCTGGCTGTGAAGGCGAAGGCACGGGCCTCGGAGATGCTATAGTGCCAGCGGTTGCCTGTCCGCTCCTCGTCACCCGTACCTACTACCGTGACATCGGAAGGCGCCAGGATGTCCACCTGATAGTCGGCGACCTCGGTAACATAGGGATCACCTACTATATGGTACGCGAAGGCGCTCCAGCCTTGACCCTTTCTATAGGGGACCAGGACCGGATACCAGTTGCCCACCGCCATCATCCGGTCGGAATAGCCGAGGCTGCCATTGCTCCATTGAAGGTAAGGATTCATCGCTGGGAGATGCAATGAGAACTCCATAGACAGGGTCACCTCGTCCTCCGGTTCCAGAGGAGAGGGGAGTTGAACGCGAAGGATTGTCCCGTTGAGGGTGTATTCCAGTTCCGGCGCCTCTTCTTCTCCTCGCTGGTCGAGGGTCACGCCCTTGAGAAGGAATGTATCTTCTGCATGGTTGGGGAAGACGTTGAAGACCAGCTCTTCTAGCGTGTCATCGGTGAGGTTGACGAAATCGAGTCGCTCGTCGGCCTCCAGGCTACGTCCTTCATAGTCGAGGCTCACGTGAAGGACGTATCGAGGTATGGTGCGAGTCGGTGGGACCTGCGTTGCGGTGGGGGTCGGGGTCGGAGCTGGAGCGGTCTGTCTGGACGCAACGTACAGACTCATGATGCCTGCGAAGACGACTATCGTGGCAAGGATGAACAGGTTCATCACCGACCAGGGGCTGAGGGAGCGCAGTCGGGGCATGCTCGGCCGCCGGGATGCCTTTCTGGGCTCCGCATCGTAGTACTCCAGCATCTCTTCGGGGTCGAGTCCGAGCTGCA
>JAUWYD010000210.1 GCA_030616025.1 Chloroflexota bacterium | reverse complement strand
CGTGCCTTCATCATCTACGCCGTATCGCTGCTCTCCCGTCTGCCACATCACGCGAGCTTGACGTTCTCCGACCTGCACGATTATTTGATTGGGTAACCTGACCTGTACTGTTGCTTCACGTATGTCTGGAATCGTGCGAATCGCCTCCTCAACCTGCTGAGGGTCAATGAAGAAGATGCTGAATCCCTCTACGTTGGTTCTTTGGAAGACCTCGTCAGCTGAGACCAAGTTGCTGCCATGCACCGTAGCCTCATAAACGTAGAAAGCGTCCGACGTGAAGAAGTAGGCTAGGAGTGAGACCAAGATGATAGCAAGAATAAGGCCGGCGACTCTGGGGCCTATCCTGGCTCGCGATCGGCTTGCAGACCTGACCGGCAGCCTCTCTTGCGCTACTGCCTGCTCGTAGCTCTTTCCCAGGCGCATCTTAGAACGACGTCGCCTCTTTTTCCTTTTCTGTGCCCAGGGCAACGATGCCACGCGGCTATCTACCTCCCGGACTGCCTATGAGTTTCCCCACTCTCCTACCAGTTCTATCTCCAACTCCAACTCCACATCGAAGAGTTCACATATCTCGTTCCTGACCAGCTTTGCGAGTCGCAGTACATCGTTGGCCTTGGCTGATCCCAGGTTTACGATATAGTTGGCGTGCTTGTGCGAAATCTGCGCGTCACCGATTCTCTTGCCTTTCAACCCAGCCCGTTCTATCAACTGGGCTGCCGACAACCCGAGCGGATTCTTGAACACCGAACCAGCGCTCGGTTGACTAGGTTGAGCAGCGCGCCGCAGAGCATCGTACCGGGCCATGCGATCAGCTAGCACCCTGGGTGATTGTGGAGTAAGCCGTAGGTCGACGGACAGAATGACTTCTCTGTGATGTTCTTGCTCCCTGAAGCGACTGGTCCGGTAACCGAGCCTCAGCGCTTCAGGCGGTATCTCGCGCACCTCACCACGCAGGTCCAGGACAGCAACGCGCCGAACGACATCTTCCATAGTTCCATCGTAGGCCCCCGCATTATTGACAATGGCGCCGCCTACAGTGCCAGGGATGCCTATGGCCCACTCCAGACCCGCTGATCCACGCTCAGCGGTCTTGCGTGCCAGAAGGGCTAGAGGCACTCCCGCCTGGGCATGCGCGGTCTGGGATGTTCCATCTGGTGTGAAATCCAGACACCGATTCTCGATGACCAGACCCCGGAAGCCTTTGTCTGCGACGAGCAGGTTGGTGCCCCTGCCTATGATGAGATATGGTTGCTTCAGTTCTCGGGCCATTTTCGTCCAACAGCACAGTTGCTGCTCATTCTTAGCCACGCTGAAGAAGTCTGCCGGTCCCCCAATGCGGTAGGACGTGTGCCTGCTCAGCGGCTCATCACGCACCAGTTCTGCTGACAACCCTCTCTCGTGAGCCAGACTCTGGAGATCGTGTCCACGCATCAGTTCACGCTGCTCTCTGCTTCAGGCTGGCCAAGACCTCTTCACCAATCCGCCAGACGTCACCTGCGCCCATGGTGATAAGGACGTCACCGGGCTCCAACTTCTTGCTGACCGTGGCACCGGCTTCTGACAAGTCGGCGATGTGAAGCGCTTCAGGATAGGTCATCATCTCCACCAGATCGTTGGCACTGATGCCCAGATCATCTTGCTCGCGAGCGGCATAGATTGCCGTTACAACCACTCGATCAGCATCGTCGAAAGCCGCCGCGAACTCGGCCAACAGGGCCTTGGTTCGGCTGTAGGTGTGGGGCTGAAAGACGGCCCAAATCCTGCGGCCGCCGTACCGTCGGCGAGCGCCAGCGAGGGTGGCCCTTATCTCGCTGGGATGATGAGCGTAGTCATCCACCACCGTTATCCCGTTCACTTCACCCTTGACCTGGAACCGGCGCAGCACTCCTTGAAAGTGTCTCAGCGTATCTCGCGCGCATGCGAGATCCACTCCCAGGTAGTCCGCCATCCCGATTATTGCCAAGGCGTTGGAGACGTTATGAATGCCGGGGATGCTCAGCTGGAAATCGCCCTTTTCTTTCCCGCCTTCCACCGCTCGAAAATCATTTCCCCCTAGTGCGTTTTGCTGAAGGTCTATGGCTTTCCAGTCAACGCGCTCGCCAAGACCATAGGTGCTTACTTTTGGTTCCCCCAGGCTCGAGATGACCCTTCTCACTTCAGGGTCATCTCCGCTGGCCATAACGAAGCCACCAGCCGGTATCTTCGCCAAGAAGCCGCTGAAGGCTTCTGACATGTCCTGTAAGTCCGCGAAGCAGTCAGGGTGATCCATCTCGATACTCGTAACCACAGCGGCCTGAGGATTGAGGTCCAGGAATGTACGGTCATACTCATCAGCCTCAACCACGAGGTGCTGGCCCTTGCCGCACTTGGCGTTGCTGCCTATTTCGGGCACGATGCCACCGAGAATGATCGTTGGGTCTAGGTTGGCGTTCTCCAGAGTGAGAGCCATCATGGCGCTCGTAGTTGTCTTGCCGTGGGTACCGGCCACGGCAATGCCGTATCTGTCCTTCATCAGCCAGGCCAGCAGCTGACCCCTTTTGACTACTTGGATGTTCCTTGTCCTGGCCTCTGCAAGTTCGGGGTTCTGTCCAGGTACGGCGGAGGACGCGACGACCAAACTTGCTTTTCCTACATTCTCCGGCCTGTGCCCCTCGTACACAGTAGCTCCCAACTGGACTAGTTCGCGCGTGATGTGGGAGAGTCGTAGGTCCGATCCGGAGACGCCGTAACCCTTTTGCAGCAGTATGCGGGCGACTCCGCTCAGGCCGATGCCTCCGATGCCCACAAAGTGCACTTGTTCACGAGGCCTGAGGGTCCATTGGCTATTGTCAATCCCGTGTCCCGTGGTTTGGGTCATTATCTAAGGACCCTCATCACGATCATGAAAGGCACCAGGAAGAGCAGGTATGGTTCCAGTAGGGGAACCGGTATCAACGGTACCAGGTAGGTCTGAGCGAATTCGGTCAGCGGCGGCCTGAAAAGCCCCAGCACTTGGACCGGGTAGTTGAAGATGTGCAGGTAATACCACATCGTGCCTGAGATCAAGTAGCCATTCACCAGCCCGCTGACCAGGTTCAGCGCTATGCCCAAGGGTCCTTTTGGCGGAGTTCCGTCGAACGCCAGGGTCTCTCCGTGATAAGATATGACGACGACTAGCACGAAGACCAACATATAGAACAGGGATTGAATCAGGTCGCTGTATTGGCCTTCGAGTATCATGCTGGAGTTGACATAATTGACGAGATACGCATCCAAGACCCCTAGAATTGACTCACCCCCTCTGGTCAGCAGCAGCAGTGCGGCCAGAATGGTCGTCGTAACCCCGAGTTCCTTTGGATACCCTCGAACGACTCCTACCACGGCAAAGACGCCGATGAGCACGGCCCACAAGAGTTCCAGTGGTTCCATCTATAGCTTCCCCAGGTGATTCTCCTGTCTTATCTGTCAGCGCCTATTGCTGCTGCGCCCCTGTAGGACGTATCAAACGCACCGCCACGATCACGAAACCCACAAAGAGTATTAGTGCACCTGCGCCAACACTCACGTCTGGAACGCTGATCGATCCGGGAAAGCCTGGAGCAATTCCGGAAAGG
>JAUWYD010000004.1 GCA_030616025.1 Chloroflexota bacterium | reverse complement strand
GATACCAGTAGGTTTCCGGGAAGCGATTGCTCCAAGAGGGCACGGTGTATTGCTGGTCGCCGGGATCCGCATCCGGCGATGAGGTAATCACCCGGCGACGAAAGATGCGCATTGTCGGCGGGCGGAAAAGCGCGCCGCGGTCCTCAGCCTGGAAGTGATGGTGTATGGCCATTGTGGGGTTTCCTTTCCAGCGGCTAGAACGTCGTGTCTGTTATCAGTGTTGGTGCATCAGGGGCGGTGTCGTCGGCGATGAATGGCCCGATGATCTCGGAGATGTGAGACTCAACCGGCGTGGAGTCCCTGGCCGTGATTGCAAAGTAGTAGGCCACGCCATCAGACAAACTGATGTCCTTGGAATATGCCCCGTCCGCCGTGTAGCTTTCCGTCGTCTGCGGACTGCCGGGGGTGATGTCTGGGGACGTGCTGTAGTAGATGCCAAAGTCGTTCGGTGCATCGCCACCATATGGGGTGCGGTAACGCCACCGCAGGCGAATTGCTCCGCCGCTTATGATCTCCGCCGACAGGCCCTCTGCGCCCCCCAGCCTGTTGCCCAGCCAGTCACCCGAGCCGTCCGTTTCAAATTCCACACGACAGGAGAGGTCCGGCGTGATAAGTTCGCTGTCATCGGACAGTATGCGTACAGGGCGAAGGACGTAGGTGTACCGCGTGCTGGACTCATGGCCCAAGCCCGTGAAGATTTTACCGCTTGCCGCGCCCGATACGCTTCCAACAGCCGTGCTGAAGTCCACACTGGAGATGCCGCCCGTGCCGCGGTAGAGGTAATATGAGACAATGGCGGTTGTTAGCGCGCCCATATCCCAGGCGGCTTCCGCTCGCCGGTCTGTTTCAATAGCATCCTCCGTGAATGTGCTGTAAAGATTCACGCCGGCGTCTATCGCCGGGCTGGCGGTCTTGAGATTCATATCGCTGGCGGGAGTCTCAAAGACATCCGCCGCCGCCTCGCCGGTTACGTTCCCGGCCCCACCCCAATCATCCGCCGTGTTGTCCTCGGAGAGGCAATAGGTCTGCGTGACGTTGATCGTGCCTGTTCCGGTCTCGCTAAAATCGGTGCCGCTGCCGGTGGAGATGACGTTCTGTACCGTGGCGTTTATAGTCGTTCCCGCCGTAGTGCCGTAGTGCAGCACACCGGATCCGTTGGTGGACCAGCCGTTGATGCTGATGTTTTGCAGGGTGACGTTCAGGACATCGCCCATGGTGTTGGGCCGCAGCATGATTGCCGCATGGATTCCGGTCGCTAAGCCTTCGCCGTAGAAGATGCAATTTCGCGCGATGACGTTCCGGGTTCCCGTGCTGCTGCCGTAAATGTACGCGCCCCACAACCACGAACCTGTGTTGTTCTCTACCATCACGCCGTCGATGAGGATGTTCTCGACATCAACTTCTGGGAACGCCATGATCGCATGGGTGGCACCAGTCTGTGCCAACAATCGCAGGCCCTCAATGCGAATAAAGTTCTCGTCGGCTTGAAGCAAATACCCTGAGCTTGCCTCAATATATGCTCCGGCGCTGCCAAGTGTGCCGTCGTGCCGTTCGCCCGTGGCGGTATAGATGCGGGTGTAGTAGTCAGCGGTGCCTGCGTAGCTCGCGCCGTCAATATCGACCGCGGCAAGGTTTCCGCCATCGTAGCACTCGGCCCAAGCGGCCACGGTGGCGCTCCCCTTCTTGGCGGCCCACCAGGTGGCAAGGGTTGTGTAGTCCCCGCCGCCTGCGGGCTTGATCGTCGAAACTTCATATGATGTCGCGGTCGCCATTGTCAGGTTTCCTTCGTGTAGTGATAACGGGATGCTCTGCGCGTTCGGATGCTGCCGGCTTGCACAAGCTCAATAACCCCCTCCATTCGCAAGAGGTACAAGCCGCGGCTGATGCTCATGGGTGTAGTATTCAGGAGCCGCGCGCCTACATAGGTACTCAGGTAGAACGGTTCCCGGCCTTGCTCTTTTTGAAGTTCGCGGCAGACCGCCGCCAGGAGCCCGATCTTCGGATTCTCATATCCCGCAACAGGATGGGCCGTGGCCCTCTTGAGCACATCGTCCAGAAACGATATATTCCCTGGCTGGCGTATCCTTGGCCAGCCCTTCAAGAAATCTATGTAGGTCGTTTCAAAGTCCTTGGTCTGGATATAGGGCAGGGCCTTGCGGTGCCAGGCACGGACCAGCGCCTTGAGCATTCGCGGGTCTATACTGGCGAATTGCGGTAGGCCCTTGAGCCTGCGCGCGAAGTAGAAAACCGCATCATGCCGTTGTCTTTTCCCCCCCGGCAAGGTCGTTTTGATGATCTCCGGGATACTCGGATGACTCCCTTGTGTTATAGAGGAGCGTAGAGGTGAACAGAGGATAGATAGATGAGATAAGGGGGGTTTAGGGGGGGGTATTCCCAGCCCAGCCTTGCAGGGATCGTCGATGATCGGTAGCCCTGAGCCCTTGATTGAGACCAGCCATTGCCGCCCGGGCCCCGGAGGTAGCAGAACATACTGCCCGCGCGTTCCCCTGAGTTCGCCGTCGCCGCAATGTCGGAAACCGGACCAGCTGGACAGGCAGAATACATGGCGGCCGTTCGGTGTGGAGCTTGTCGGTAGGGTACGGGCCAGCTTGGGCTGTTCCGTTTGCCAGGCATCGTATGATCTCGGGTCGTCAAAGTCACGACACAACAGAGCGTGGCCATTGTTGCCGGACGCCCTACCCAACACCACGGCCGGCGTATACTTCCCATCCTGAAACCACTTGCGGATTTGATCGTCAGTCGGCTTTCGCCACTGGTAGGTTTTCCATCGCCGTGCCGGCCTCTTGGTTTCATGGCGCGTGGCAATGATACGCCAGCCGATCCGGTGGTAGTACATCGCCCAGGCCAGCGGATCCTCAGACTTTGGCGTGGTCGATTTTGGCATCAAACGTACCCATCAGCCCCCGGGCTTCTCGTTTGTTCACCTGTTTGACAATCGCAATCGCCGTCAAGAGACCAGGAAAGTCTCGTGCAAGGTGCTCCATATCCCTGGCAATGGTGGGCGACGATACATTCAATCGCCGGGCCGTTTCGGATTCTGAGTACCCATTCAGGAGATGTCGAAGTGCTTTGACTGGTCGTTCCATGCTGTACCCCTCACCGTTAAACTTGACATCGTAGGGACAAAAAAGAACCGCCCGCCATGAATCGGACTGCTGGTCAGGCGGCGGATGCCCAGGCGTCGGCATGTGGGGCCCCAGCTTCTATCCAGCGAAGGAACCTATCACGCCGCCATCGGCGGCCGCGGAGCCCGCCCAAGCTCACGTCGGCCGGGTAGAATCGGCCAGAGGCGAGTAGCCGGCGGACCTGCCGCGTGGACACATTCAGTTCGCGGGCCACGTCTACCAGCCGCATAAGTGCCGGGACTTGGCCTAGAGTCTGTTCCTGGACTTGCTTCGTTTTGCGCCTTTTCGTCAATACTCGTTTTCGGGCCATGATTTGAACCTTGATTTATAGGGGATTTCGTGACCTGTCGGCGCTGCGTCATTGCAATAGCGCTTCTGCGTTACTACGTCACGCCCTGTATATGCCGGGGTTTTTGCCGCAATCCATGGCCCTATCTGCTACCTTGTGGACAGAGACGGACACAGATTGCCCCAAACAGACGCCGGGGGGCCTACTTTTCGTCAATACTTTCAGCCCGCCTGCCGATTCGGTGTGTCCGCTTGGCCGGTGCCCGTATCAGTCAGATCGGGGAGCATGGCCACGGCCTCTTCCGGTGCCGATAGCGCCCGCCAGTCCGTGTACAGTTTCAAGGTCATATTGATGTCGCGGTGCCGCATGAGCCGGGAAACTGTACGGGGGGCCACAGCAGCCTTGGCCAAGAGAGTGCCGAAGGTGATTCGTAAGGAATGAAAACCAACGTGTCGGCCCGTATCGTCTACCAACTCAATACCTGCCCTCTTTAGGTCATTGTGTAAAGTTTGGTAGTGAGGCATTGACCGGAACACCCGCTCGGCCGGGCGAGCTTCTGGCGGTTTCGCAGCTTGGAGTTCTCTTGCCAGTTCCTGATTCATCGGTAGGTGTTCTTCGCGCCGGGCCTTCGTCGCTTCTGCCCGAAGGTTTAAGTAGGATTGACTCTCCGGCCCTCCGAAGTCAATATCGCCCCACTGTAAGAGTTGGCACTCGTGGTATCGTAAGCCGGTCTTGGCCATAGTGAGATAGGCCAATCGCCGTTGTTCTGGGTTGCCACGTCCAGCCGTCCGGCCGCCCATCGCGGCTGCGTCTAGGAGTCTCCGCAATTCATCAGCCGACAGCGATCGACGCACATATACGTTCCGTGGCCGCTCCACGCCCTTGATATGTTTAAGGGGATTCGCGATGAGTCGCTCGTGCTGGACACACCAATTCAAAAAGGTCATCACGGCATGTAAATTGTCGTTAATCGTCCTGTCGGCGCTGCCGTTAGTTTTGAGCCGGGTCATAAAGTTCCGCATACTGTCCGGCGTGATTGCTGCTAGAGTGGGCCAGCCCACCTCATCAGCCATACGCCGCAGCCTGCGCATGCGGAGTCGGCTGCTGCGCGCGTCCAGACCTCGGCGGATACGATCTTGCTCATAAGCCTTCAAGTGTGAGGCAATTGCCATGCCGACAAACTTCGGATCGACACCCAACAGGCCCGATGCTCGGCCTGCGGCCATGCGTTCTCGCCGCGCTCCCTCTTGCTCAGTTGCCACCTTGTCCTTGAATCCCTTTTCTCGTTTCTCCGTTCCATCCGGCAGTACATATCGCATCCACCACTTTGTCTGTTCGCAAACCATCTTCCCGGTAAGCTCGCCCCCGCGGCTTACATGAATTCGTCGAACGTGCTTCTTGCCGCGCCGATCTGTGAACCTCACAGCCGGCTTGCTCTTGAGCGTGGTGCGATTCGCCCCCAACGGTATCGGTCTCAGGTACGTTGGTTTGAATACGCTTGCCATTGGTCTGCCCTTTCGGTTTTCGTGTCCAGGTTGTGGCCGCCCCGGGGCCTGGACACCCCAGGGCGACCGTCCGTAAACCTCGGGTCGTTACGCTGCCGCTTCGCTTGGCCGGTCTGCGTGCATCTGTTCTGTGGCCAGGCCTTCGGCCTTGTCGTGGAGGGCCAACAGGCGCTCACCGTGAAGTCCTCCGGCCCATCGTGTAACATCTTCCACGAGCGTTGCCTTGTATTCCGCCCGGTATCTCGCCCGTAGGGCTTGCAGGTCTGCAATTACCCGCTCCTGCGACACAAGCCCGCCGTTGGTATGGAGAGCTTCATTCAGCCAGGCGCTGTTGAGTTCGGATACGTATTGGCCCATTAAGTCGTCGCCGTATTCACCAGCCGACAGGGCAGGGCGCGTATCCCCAGGCTTAGGCTGGCGGATGAATGTCCGCGGATGGGGTTGCTTTGGTTTCTGCTGGCGGGTACGCTTTGATTTGTCCGATGTTTTCATCGCGGGGCACCTCTGTTGTGCTTCGCCACGGGGCGGGCGGTGTACGCCGTGCCGCCCCACTTCTATGTCCAGCCATAGCAGACGCATTGCGGTCGCATTGGCTCTGCCATGGCTCCGCTATGATGTGCGAACATCGGAGGTGCCCGGATTCGCCCCGGAGGGGACTTGCCCGCCCTTGACAGCGCGTCAGGCTGTGGGGTACAATACATTGCCGTCTCAGGGTTTCTCTGATTCGGCCACGCCCCCGGTGACTCGCTCACGCGGGGGTACTTTTTTAGCGCCTACTTCAGCGCTTTGCCTCAGTTCGTGCCTTTTGTAGCGTGCCTTTGACATGCACGGTTATCTCGCCGTGGATAACCTGCCTGTTCTTGATCTTCGTGGGTTCAATGCCAATGCCATCAATGGTGCCCCTGGCGATAACGGAAGTGCCGTTCTTGAATCCCCGGGAGTCCTTGCCTCGGATAAATTGAAGGGTCATCAGCCCGAGCTCGCCCGCTGCGATTCTGTGGTGGGAAGCATCGCGGCTTCCGGACGTGCGGTTTTGCACAACGCCGCGCCAGGTTATCTTTTGGCCCACAAATCCCTTGTTCCGCTCTAGCCACACCGCTGGCGAATCATCCGACTGTCGCACGCCGATAATGTCGCGGATCAACATATCTTCGGCAAACAGATCCGGGTCAGTCCAATAGGCTTTCGGCGCATTCGGTAGTTGCAACCTCTCAGGTTCCGGATGCTCAGCCTTGGCCTTGGCCATAACCAATTGTCTTTCAAGGCCGCGGACCCGAACCTTCAGCGCGGCGATTTCTTGCTGAGGGCTCACCCCCAACAGGACACCCGACAGCAGCGTGATCATCACGGTTCGCATCTCGTGTATTTTACGCTCCCGGCCCCTGCCGAAGCAAGGCCAATTTCTGATTTTCACAAGGGCCCGTAGTCGCCCTCAGAGGGCCAGAATGTCACGCAACTGGCCCCAAGGTGCTATCGGTCCAGTATCCCGAAATCGCGCCCCTCAGCCCTTTGTTTATAGGGGCTGAAATCGCCAAATCCGTGACACCCTCACACCACAACAACCTGCCGATTCCTGGTCCTCTGGCGGCGCTTCCGATCTCGTGCCTGTTGCCGCTCATGCCGGGGACCGCAGACGGCGCACCTGCCACACCTCCGGCCAGGGGGCAGAGCCTTGCTGCAGTCGGAGCATAGGGCCCTGTTGATGTCCAATGATGGGGCTGTCCGTTGTGGTGCCGCTGGAAGTTCGACAGGCAACAGCGTTGCAACAGCGTTGGGGCTCTGTTGCCGCTTGGCTGCCGGGATAGGCTCGGGCTGGCCACGGACGGCCTCGAGCGCAGCTTCCAGATCGGCCAGCTTCCAGCCACGATACGCCGTGTAACGGGAGTGCCGGAACAGTACCCGCATGTGGAATTCAAACTCAGCATCGGTATCGTACTCTGGCCGGCGGCGACGTCGGTATCCAGCCAGCCAGTCCGTCAAGGTCTCAGGTTCGTTCATGGCATCCGTTCCGTTCACAGTCGCTTCAATATCGCGTAGACGCTGCCCGGCTTCCAAGGATTCCCGCCCCTTGTCGGCCTGCCCTCAGCATTCAGCCTGTCGGCAATCTTCGCAACGGACAGGCGCTTGCCCCCGCGTGGTTTCCGCCGTAGCTGGCGGATACGGGCCAGGGTGTCCGCTTCACCCGGCTTGTCGCCAAAGGGCTTCGGCCCTTCACACCTGCCGGTCTGTCGGCGTATCCGATCACGCGCCGCCCTGAGCTTCAACACGATCACGCTCTTGTCGAATTCAGCGACAGCGCCCAGCACTTGGCGTATCAGCTTCCGGGTAGGGTCATTGTCGCCAACGGTCAAGTCCGTGCCCGAGTCGGCCGCGATGACTGTAACGCCAAGGTCCCGAAACTGGCCAAGTAGAACCTCTGACACCATAAGGTCCCGGGCCAGCCTGTCCGCCCGCTCCACGAGCACGACCTTCACGCCGTCTGATTGCAGGTGGTCCAGGAGCGCCGCCAGCCCTGCCCTGTCGGCCAGTTCCTTTGTCCCGCTCTTGGCGTCCTTGTACTCCGCTACAAGGTCCAGCTTGGCCGATCTGGCGTACTGCTGTATCGCCTGTCGCTGCCGTGTGAAGCCGTGCCCGCCCACCTGGCCCTTGCCGGACACCCTGAGATACGCTAACGCTGTCGCTCGTGTTGTCATGGCCGTTCTCCGCTATTGGTTACAGGTTCACTTCACCTGTAATTGTAGCATCGGACTGGCCGAAGTCAACAAGCGTTCTCAAGAACCGTTGTTAAATCTCGCCGCCAAGGGCACCCGGAAACGTGCGCTTCGGCGGCCCCATAACCCCCCACGCGGGCGATTCTTAGCCTAGAAATAGGCCAAAAACGATTAAATCAGGTACGGCTTGACAGGGCGGGTCCTCCTTACCTGGCCCCTTTTAAGCCCCCGTTGCGCTCCATTGGCGTTCGATCCAGGGACTGCCCATCTCACGATTCACATAGTAGTACCGCAGCGCATCCGGGATGTGCTCGTACTCTTGCGGGTCCTGCGGCTGGTCTATCCATTGCTGGTTCACCTTGCGGTTGCGATACGATTGCATGGCCCTCACAAACACATGGTTGCCGGGCTGGTTGACGTAGTACAGCTTCGGCTTCCCACCTGCCGGTTCAATCGCAGCTCGCACAAGCCGTATGCCGTTGCGTACCTCACGAGCATCGCCGCGCAGCGTGTACTTGCAGTGAATCCCATATCGCTTGAGTTCATCAATCGACGATCTGCCTGTCTGGTCATTGCGATTTCTACCAGCCGGGTCACAGTAGGTTGCAGCGACTTCACCATGTAGCTTGTGCGTAAGCATGGCCCCAGCGTGTTGGCGCAGGGTGCCCTGTTCCGCGCGGTAGGTATCCAGAATATAGGCCGTGCCGTCTGCGGCTTCACCTATCCAGAGACAGACAAAACAGGTAATCCCGAAGTCGATAGCGCGATAGATTTCCAGGTATCCCTCTGGGGGCCGGTCACATCGGTGTACTGAGACGTCGAAGGCGGGATATACCAAACCCTCAACCGCTGGCCTTGTGCACTCATATTCTGCGGCCCAGGTTCCGGCAGACACCTTCAGGAATGCCTTGATTACATCATCAATCCGATACAGGCCGCAAGCCTCAGAGGCAATGCCAGGCAGGGGATCATCAGCACCGAAGTATTCCGTGGCTTTCCCAACACAGGCAACCCGCAGTTTGCAAGCCTGGCAACCGCGGCCCTCTTGATGGCGCTCGAGGGGGCATTGCTCTATTGACTCCCAGACGGACCATTTGTGCAACTCTACGCCGTTCTTGGGGCACCCTTCGACCAGCGTTCCCATCATTCCGTCTGTGCGGTGCCAGGTCGAAGTATAGATCGTGCGGCTGGGAAGCTCCCCTTTGGAAGTCATCATTCCAGCAGCCGCTTCGTGAATACCCGAGTCGATTTCGTCCAATTCGTCCTCATACAGCCGTTGGACCTTCGGCCCGCGCACGCGCCTTTCGCTGGCGGCGAAAATCTCCAAGCTCCCGCCGGCAACCTTGGTTTGCAGCTTCGCCGGATCCCCCTCAATTCGCCCCTTCAACGGGCCAGCGGTCCAGTTCAAGAAATAGCGGTATAGGTTCTTAGCTTGATCCTCAGAACCGCTCAACACCCGCACTTCCAAGTTGTCATCGGCGGCGAATTCCAAAGCCAAGAGGATCGACGCGCCTAGTGTTTTGATACCAGAGCGATTCGACCAAACAGCCATGTCTTGCGCCGGATTGAAAAACGCATCGGCCACAAACGCGAACGGGTTACTGTGCCCTTCCGTGAATGACTTGTTCGGTAGGGTAACGCCGAAGTGGTCCGTGATGAATTGTCGAAGCTCGGGCTTGCTCTGCCGGCGGCGAAGGTCCCGAAGGTACTCTTGCGGGGTTATCATTGCTCGGCCCCGCCCTCTTGTTTGGCCTTCCACGCCAAGTATGCGCCGTAGTCATCCGGCAGGACAGCCTGTGCCTGTTGCTGGACAATCACGCTCTCAGCTGGGGCGGCCAAGCCGGTACGATTGAGGATTTGCTCGGCGGCGCGGAGGGATGCTGTGCTCTTCTTTCCCTTCATCATCTTTACAAGTTTCTCGGCCGCCTCTTGCGCATGAGCCTGGAGGACTTCACGGGCCCTATCGACCGTCGCTTGTGTGAGGTCCGATACCAGCGCATGAAAATCCTCGCGCTGTCGCCACTCATAGAGCGTAGCCCGGCCCACGCCGATTTCTTTCGCAATTTGGTCCAGGGTCTTTTCGCCCTCAGCCAGCATACGCGCCGCTTTGATTTCGCGCTCTGTCAGTTCATTGTCCGTCTTGAGGTTGCGGGTCATCGGCTTGCCTCTTTTCTTCCCCGGGCCGGCAGGCGTCCAGGTAGCTGTGATATGCCAGGTTGCAGCGGCGGATTAAGTCTGTCAGTTCCAGTTCCTTCGCATCATCGCCCATCCGCCGGGCTGCATTCCTTCGCTCTCTGAGGCTGCGGGTTGTCTCCCAGACTTCGCCAAGGCTGGAAAAGAACCAACTCCAATTTCTGCCCTCAGCCCTTCGCTCATACTCGGCGACAAGTCCTTCGTCGGACGTATCGCGCCGTTTGTTTGTGCGCATCGGATTCGCTCCTGTATGGTTTCTGTGAAAGAGGCGGGCCCCGGCCAGTGCCGCGTCCGCGGTTATACCAGCCGGGACTACCGCAGAAATGCTCGGCGTCGAAAAACGGCAGGTGCCCGGGGCCGATGCCAAGTGGCAGACCGGACACCTTGCCGCAAACGTCTACGGTGTCAGAAAACACGGAGGGCCCCCGGTGCCCGTTCCCGAAGTCGGCGGCGTTATGCCGTACCGAAGGCCCATCCGCTCCGCTGCGGGCGGCCTCAGCCTTCAGCGATTTTGTTGCCGATCTCAGCTATCACCTTGCCTGCATCGCGGACCACCTGCGGCTTGTCAGACAAGCTCGGCAAGTGCCCGGCGACTACGCCGGCGGTCGGGTCCTTGCCCGCTAGGCAGATTACGTCCATGGCGGCCGCGAATACGTTGTGGAGCTTCGCTTTGTTGTCACGGATTGATGCTTTGTCCATTGGTCAGTTCCCTTTCAAATTACAAGGTGTTTTTCATGCGGCCTTGGGATTGTAGAATCGCCCTGAGCGGGGTTTGCCCCACATGAATCGTGGTCAATAGCGTGTCCAGGTCCGCCTTCGGTATGATGTCCCGGCCCTTGCCGTCCGTTTCTATGTTCACCTTGCCGGATACAAACCCCTGGACCTGAATTTCGGTCAAGCCCAAGAGTTCGCCCGCTTCGGCAAGCGTCAAGAAGCTGTCCGGGTTCGGAACGTCCGCCCGCGGTAGTCGGCCACGGGCTTCCGACAGCTTCGCCTTTAATGCGGTGTTGTCTTTTTGTAATGTGTCGATGCTCACTGTGGTCTCCTTAGAGCGTATTTTCTATGGCCTCTACGTCCACATCGCCGACCAGGGCGCGCCTCTGTTCCGTGGTGAGCTGCCACCGAGCCTGTTCCTTGGCCGGCAACGCCTCGTACTCTGCCCACGTCTTAAACGGAACCTCTTTCAATACCTGCGCGATTTTCGCTTTTGTCTTGGCCTCTACTTTGTTCATGTCTGCCATTTGCTCCTTGATAATCTGTCGATTCATCAGGTCGTCGAGTAGCCCCGGATTCTCACGCGCGAGCTGTTCTCGCCAGGGCTTCGGCAGTTTTTTGAAAGCCTCCACGCTCTCCGGCAGGGGGCCGGCGTATGGCGTGTAGTTTGGAATCTGTACCTCTACGCTGTCGATTTCTTGCCTCAGTGCCGCGTTTTCAGCAGCCAAGGCAAGCTCTGGGGTCTGTTTGGTTTCTGCCACGGTAGTTCTCCTTACAGCGTGTTGGCTATCGCTTTTTCTTTTGCCAACTCGGCGCGTTGCTCGGGACTCATCGCATTTACAACGGCCTGTCGAATCCGTGAGTCCACTTGCTCAAGCCCCGCCGTGGTGGTAGGTGGGCTGGCCATGACTTCGGCAACCGCATCCCGTCGCCAAAGCTTCTCCGCGAATGACTCCCGGAATTCGTGCCGAACAAGGTTCGGATGATCTATCATGTAGTCGATACATGCGGCATCCGCATCCTTCGCATCGCCGGTATCTTCCACAATGATGACCTTATGCTTGCCGCTGGCGTCTTTAACCAGGGTTGCTTTCGACACCAGACAGTCCGACACCTGGTCGGGATTGACTGCGCCTGCCTTTGCCGCCGCAACCCCAAGTTCGGCATGGGCTAACTGCCGGGCAAGTGTGAGGTCCAGGCCGCCGGCCGCTTGGCGCTTGGCGTTCACTGTTGCCGTTTCGTTTTTCTCGAGCGCGGCCGTGGTGTCCGCTGCCTGTTGGGTCAACTGGTTCCTTTGAGCTGCCAAGTTTTGCAGGGCTTGGCGTGCTTCGTCTTCGGTCATGTTCGGCTCCTTCGGTTTCGTCTCAGGGAAATTGGCCCGTCCATGCGGGCCCGTTATGTCAATCGCGCCTCTGCGCGTGAAGTGTCAGCCGTCCGCGTTCAATCTCTGTTGGACGCCCAAGGCCAGTTGTTCGCTGGCGGGTAGGTCAAGGCCGTCCGCTTTACTTTCCGTCCAGACATCCCATACCAATGGAGCAAGTTCGCCGACAACTTGCTCCGCAGCCGCATCAAAACTGGCTTCCAGGACGTGCATCCCGGGCGCAGGCCCGCCCGTATTCCTGGCGACTAAGTACTCGGGGCCGTCCGGTAAATTCACGTGCGATGATACAAGCCACATGGTGTTGCACTCCTTGATTAGTCTGGAAGTCCGAGTTGCCCGGTTTCCAACAAGAGTTCGGTTTTGTTCGCGCCTCCGGTAAAATGCCAAGTGATGCCCGCGATGATCGGCGCAATCGCATCCACCTTGAGCCCCCGCCGCCCAGGCAAGGCCAGGTCGATCTCTCGGCCGCTGAGTTTCCGCAACCCTTGGCCCGGATAGTAGGCTCGATGTAATCCCCGCAACACGACCGATCCGTGGCCAGTGGCATCTTCCAGGGTGTCGCGGGCATTCACGGCATAGTCGAACATGGGATGCTCGCTGGTTATTGGGTCAGCCGTGCCGTCGTCCACTACCGCAGACCCTCCCGAGCTGCTGGTACTTCCGTCAATGTCCCGGTACTTCCAACGCTTAGGCATTAGAATGGCCACCCGCGAATCGAAGGGCCAGGATGAATCCAGGGCGCGGGGCAATGTGTACGTCACCGCATCGTCCATCTCAAAGCCGGCGGTCAGGCGGATACGTAGCTTGTCCCCATCGTTCGACAGGGTGTTTCTCAACGCCGTAGCGAAGTTCAGGCCCCCGTAGAGCTTCGCCAGCCTGTTGCCACCGCTTAGGTGCGGATTTTGCTGCCACGGCCGCCACAATGCCAGGTCGTGATGCTTGAAACGGATTGAGCAACGATGGGGATTCAGAGTGTAGCTGTCGTCAGGCGCCACAATCCAGGAATCATCGTCGCCCACAATGCCCAGCAAAACCAGCGGCGCCGTTAACGCTCCACTGGTCCCGGCAACGGAAGAGTCAATGTGTTTGACACGCGGCAAGGTCGGCCGGGGGCGGCGCATGGCATACTCAGCATCGGATTTGGGCGAGTAGTTGGCTAGGTCTGGAAGATACGGAATAGGCGGCGTGGCCCCATTATGAATCACGCTTGACAGCCCCCCATCTTCGTTCCATGCGAAGGTACGATAGATATGGGCATAGCTCAGAAAAGCCGAGCCCTTTAACGTGTACCGCTCTCGCCATTCGTCACGTTTCCCCGGTGAGGCCCAATTCTGGTCGTTCCCCCCCATGGTGTTGTTCACCGCGCAATACGGGGTCATAAGAAACAGTGATGTATTCCATGCTGGGTGCAAATCGCGCGTGGCCGCGTCCTCATGGAAGTCCAGAGACCGCTCCGTTATCATCGTATCCCCCATTACAATGATGTGGTTCTTGACGTTGTGATTGTCCCTGAGATAGTCCACGCGCTGGACCATTGCCCGTTGGCCGCAAGCATCAGTCATTTCGACGTTGCCGCCGACGATCGGGGCCATGTTCACCTTGGCGAAGCTGGCCGGATCGTGGAGCTTGAACACGATGAGCCGATGTTCGCCCCGTTGGTCCGCCCAAGGCTCGAGCGCAAAGCCAAAGCCAGCAGGTACGAGAATCGCATTCATGGCCTGCAAGAGATTCTTGCCGGTCAGATTGACCTGGCCTATCGGCGTATCGCCCAGAATGTCCTCTATCGCTTTCCAATTCGTTCGCGGGTATGAGATAACATTGTGGGGGTAGTTGTCTACCCACTCGACGACAGACCGCAGGGCTGTGTATGCCGTCCAGTGCGTGCTCTCCAATTCCCCAGCCGTTGCACCCGGCGACGTGAATACCTTGCACTTGTTGTTCTCGACTGAGCTTTCGTAGCCATGGGGTGCTTCTGTATTGCTCGCGAGTTGCCAGTTGAGGGCCACTTGCCCCGCTTCCTCTCCCTCCGCCGATGTATTCCCGCCCCATGCATTGCCCCGCCCGTTAGGATTCATAATCACGGGTAGGTGCGCTTCCCAGACATTCTTTCGTATCGCCGCCGCAGCCGTGAGGGTGCCCTTCATCGCTTCCAGGGACTGCGAAGTTTTAGGATTCCACATCCCGGTTATGACCTTATGGGAAAGTAGAAGCTCGGGCCCGTAGGCTGTAAGCGTTACGGATTCCACATCCGGATGAGCCTGAATCAGCATCGCCTCTTGGCCGATGTAGCCGGTGAACCAGGTCTTTTCAAATTTCTCTTTCGGCCCATCTCCGGCCGCCATCTGTATCAGGTCGACCCGGTCCCCGGGGCTACAATGGTCATCTTCGGCACGCTGGCGGCTCTTGCCTGTACCCTGGCCGAGCACGACCTTTATCCGCAAGGTGGACAGTTGCCCGTTGCTGCCCCAGCGCAAGGATAGGGGATACCAGTAGGTTTCCGGGAAGCGATTGCTCCAAGAGGGCACGGTGTATTGCTGGTCGCCGGGATCCGCATCCGGCGATGAGGTAATCACCCGGCGACGAAAGATGCGCATTGTCGGCGGGCGGAAAAGCGCGCCGCGGT
>JAUWYD010000379.1 GCA_030616025.1 Chloroflexota bacterium | reverse complement strand
CACCGGGAAGGGGAGCCCGGCAGAGGGGCTTATGCGCAGAATGTGTCCATTCTCCCTCTCGATGCGGTAGAACCGAGGGACGTAGATACCGGGGATGGTTGCCAGCCGTTTCAGCAGATCCTCACGGTTGAGGGATACTCCCTGCGCTAAGGTTTCGCTCAAGGCGGGGACCACGACCTCGCCTTCGCCAATGACGAAGGCGTCGAAGATCGGCGCCAGCGGCTCGGGGTTCGCCATCACGCAAGGGCCTCCAGCGATGAGCAAGGGGTAGCTCTCGTCCCTAGCCTCATACGACAGCGGAATCCTGGCTCGTCGCAGCATGGTCAGGAGGTTGAAATAGTCCATCTCAAAGGAGAGGGAAAACGCCAATATGGCGAACTCACCTAGAGACCGCTGCGACTCCAAAGATATCGGAGGGCGCTCGTCGTCGTGATAGAAGACCCGTTCACAAACGATGTCTGGCTGATCGTTGAGGAGGCCGTAGATGGCGTGCAAGCCCAGGTTCGACATGCCGATGTAGTAAGTGTTGGGGTAGGCCAGCGCGATAGGCAGTCGACCTCCCCAATCTTTGCATATCGTCCCTTCCTCTTTCTCAAGTGTGCGTCTGGCACGGGAGATGGTCCTCCAGTTCAACGGGTGCCCTCCTGTCGGGAAGTCTATCACAGAGGGTAGTCCAACGCAAACAGGATTCCCCTGTCTTTCCGCTTTTCCGCTCGTCCCAGACGACCTCTCACTCCCTCCGACCATTGCACGTGTCCGGCCAGTGCTGCGGCCCCGGTTGCAGGAGTGACGATTGCCATTCCCTCACTCATCCGGACCAAGGTTTTGTGGGACACGAACTCGGTCAGTGCAAGTCTTGGTTTCATTGTGGTGCCAGATGGTGCGTCCTGGGGTGGCGTTCACCTGGGCGGTGCGGTTCGCGATGGGGGGAAATCTTATCGTCGACCTTGGCGCGTAGACAACCTGGGATGATGCCTCGGCCTGGTCTGACAGCGACCGGCCACGGTAGCGGAACTCTCGCTTACGCAGCGTTCAAGCCTCGGTGACGTCGTTCACAGGCCTTCAAGAGTTGGTTCACCGCGAGTTGCTGCAAGCGGTGTCACAGGTCACGGACAAGAGAGTCGCCCAACTCACGCGGCGCCGGGCGACAACGACGGTGCAAGGGGCGGGGAGATCTATCCTTCAGCCTTCATCTTCTTGAACTCTTCGATCAGTACTGGAACCACTTTGAACAGATCCCCGACGATGCCGTAGTCCGCCACCTTGAAGATTGGGGCGTCTGGGTCCTTGTTCACCGCTACAATGTACCTAGAGGTCTTCATCCCCGCGAGATGCTGTATGGCTCCTGAGATTCCACAGGCGATGTATAACGTTGGAGTCACAACTTTGCCGGTTTGTCCAACCTGATAACTGTGCTCTTTCCAGCCCGCGTCAACAGCCGCTCGTGAAGCGCCGACAGCGGCGCCCAGCACTTCAGCCAATTCCTCAATGAGGGTGAAGTTCTCGGGGGCTTTCAGCCCGCGTCCACCGGAGACTATGATACCGGCTTCGGTGAGCTCGATCCGCTCTCCAGCTTCCTTCATCATATCTACCACGTTCGCCCGTATTTCTCCGATGTCAGCGGGTATGTTCTCCACTGCGGCGTCGTGGGAGGTGTCGGGTTCAGGGGGTGCAAAGATATTCGGTCGCACGGTGGCCATGTATGGTCTGGTCGCTTGAGTGACCGTGGCAATTGCTTTGCCGGCGTAGATGGGCCTGGTGATATAGAATTCCCCATCTTGGACTTCGAAGCCCGTACAGTCGGAAGCGAGGCCGACTGCGAGCC
>JAUWYD010000294.1 GCA_030616025.1 Chloroflexota bacterium | reverse complement strand
TTGACCAGGTTCTCCACGCTATCCTCACCGGGCAATGTATCTCCGCTCTCGAGGACGCAGATCTCCTCCTGGGCGTGCTTGAGGAAGAGATTGACCGCTGAGACCTTTCCCTCGCGCTCATCCTGGGTGAGGAGCTTGATGCGTGGCTCCTTGGTCGCGAACCCCCGCACTATGTCGCAGGTGCTATCGGTACAGCCGCTGGCGACGACGATGATCTCGCTGATCTCCACCTGATCCAGGCGCTGGTTCAACATCGCTTCCAGCAGGCGCCCGATGTTGGCCTCCTCATTGTGGGCTGTAATGCCCACGCTGCACCTTATCTTGTCAGTTTGACTCACGCATCCCTCACAGGAGTGGTAATGTAACCGTCTGTGCCGGCTCGTCGTGACCGCTCTTCACGAACCCACCATGGTCTTCAAGGCCATACGGACGGTGCGGGGCAGTTCTAGCCAGATACGTTTTCGCAGCAGAGTGCGGGCTACACGGCCTGGCCTCAGATAGAAGCGGCGATAGGCCTCCCGCCACTTGCGCTCGACCAAGTCCGCCGGCATGTCATCGCTCTCGAACTGGGCCTTGTTCTCGAAGAACGCGAAATCACCCCAATCATTCACCAGCAGCCTTCCGTTTTCCAGTACCTGCCTATACATCTCAGTGCCCGGAAAAGGCGTCGCCATGGAGAAATTTGCCACTATGGGATCCAGTTCGCAGGCGAAACGGATCGTGTCTTCCATCGTCTCCTCCGTTTCACCCGGCAGTCCAATGATGAAGAAACCTATGGTCTCCATACCCACCGACTTCGCCGCCTTGAAAGCTGCTCGCACTTGGTCCAGCGCCAGGTGCTTGTCTATCACGGTGTCCAGGATCCGTTGGTTGCCGCTCTCTACCCCAAACGCCGTGCGAATGCAGCCGGCCTCCCGCATCCTGCCCAGAAGCTCCTCATCCACGAGATTGGCACGGATGCCGTTGATCATGATCCAAGGCACGTGATTCAGGCCTTGGGCGATGATCAGGTCGCAGATAGCCAGCACTCGACCCCTATCAATGTTGAAGGAATCGTCGAGAACGCCTATCTCTTTGGCCCCCAGATCTTTCACCAGCCACCGCCACTCTTCGACCACGTTCTCTGGTGACCGGGCGCGCCATCGGCGGGGAAGGATCTGCGAGCAGTACGTGCAGCGATAGGGGCAACCACGGGAACTCAGGATGGGATAACTGGGTCCCTTGATATGGTCGAGCGTGGGCTGCAAATTGGTGTAAAGGTCCATCTTGAACAGGTGATAGGAGGGAAAGGGCAACGAATCGACATCCTCGATCACAGGCCGGTCAGGGTTGTCGATAACCCCCCCATCGCGCTGATAGGTGATGCCCCGGACTCTGTCCAGCGAATCCGCTTTCTCCAGATGAGCGCACAGATCTACCCACGAGAGCTCACCTTCACCCCGCACCACGATGTCTATTTCAGGCCTTTCTACCGATTCGGCGGGCAGAAATGTGGGATGAGGGCCTCCCAGGACGACCGTAGCATGCGTTATGTGCTTCAGTTCCCGTGCCGCCCGCCAAGCACCGGCGATCTGAATGGTGTTGGCGGTGATGCCAATAACCTCAGGCATGTGCTCCCTGACGACCTGCCGCAGCGGCGTGTCTTCCACGTCCATGTCCAGAACCCGCACTTCGTCGCCACGTTGCTCCGACATGGCGGCAAGGTACGCCAGGCCCAATGAGGGACTACTTCGCACATCTATGGGCAAGTCGATTTTGGGGTTGATCAGCAGTACTTTCAAGGCGACGTTCCTCGCGCCATGATAGGGCGCGTAGGCTCATTATATCAGAATCGCCATTGAAGTGGTAACCTTGTCGACAAGGGTGTTGGGAGACCGCCGTGCCAGCGCATCCGGTTGGAAACCCAATGCTACGGGTAGAGGGAATTTTGCTGGACGAATGTTTCGGAACTGGCCTTGGCCGGTTTCCCAGTTCCCAGCGCAGGACTTCAGTCCTGCGCCCAGGCGATCACACCATGCCGTGTTCCTGGGTTGACGCTTGGAAGCAGAACAAGTGATCCGGACCACGCATGTGGCAGTACCATGTCGAGGGCATTGTTCCGTGGCCTGGAGACGGCTTGGGCGTCTACGCGGAGCGGACCTTGACCATTGTCCAGCGAAGTAACCTGTCGAGAGGGATGGTGACCAGAGGCACAGCGAGGCCAAGGAGCGCTGCTACTCCGAGCTGCACCAGCGCGGAGACCTGCAGGAAGGCGATGAGAGGATCGGGTAGATACCACGCTATCTCAAAACCGTTGAGAACATAACCGGATATCAAAGGAAGGGCAAGGAAGAATGCCAGGATCAAGGCAAAGCTGTAGTTTGTGACGGCTATCTCCAGCGGTGTTCTGCGTTTTTCGCGTCGAATAATCCAGGCGATGACCCATATCGCTGGTATCAGGGCGGTGCCGATCCGTGTGATCGCCTGCGCGAGGAAGGTGTCCCATCCCCGTATGCTGCTGAAAGAGTACGTATGTCCTCCCCAGACGAAAAGAAGGTTATAGATCACGATGCTCGCCAGCGCGGAGATGACGAGTACGGCCGTGGTACGGCTCCAGCGGCGCCACAGGACGTAAACCGCGACCCCGACGACCAGTAGAGCCATAGGCAACCTCCGCTGCTGCTCCCTCCTGATCCGTATGCTGCGACCTTTCTTCATCTCGTCGGAGGCTCCCTGCACTGCGAATTCAGCCAGATTGCGAGCGCTGCCATAGTTCCTTACCAGGAGGGAGC
>JAUWYD010000052.1 GCA_030616025.1 Chloroflexota bacterium | reverse complement strand
GCTGCGACGCTCGTTCGGCGCCGCGATGAGACCCTTCTGGAGATGGTCGATTGGCTCAGAGCGCGCGGCTTCCCGCCAACGCCCCTTGAATGAGCAGAATTCGTGCTTTTGGGGCAAGCCGGTGTTGCCGGGCATCGAACTATAGCGCCTGGACAGTGGACAGATGACCGCGGTGAGATTCTGAGGCTATCTGACAGAGCTGTCGATGTCCAATCGCGAGTCGTATAGACGCTTTTCTCGGGTGGTTTGGCTTCCCAACAGATGGCTACTCCGAAATCCCTAGGTTCGGGGACGCACGCGCCGTTCGCCCCAGCGGATTCGACGAACAGACTGTGGCTGCGCTACTACCGCCCGGCCGATTCGCGAGAAATCGCATCGACAAGGAGGAGAACAGTGAAGAAACGCTTCCTCAAGCACAACCGTGTGCTCAGTGGTATGGTTCTCGTGGCAGCGTTTCTGGCCAGTTCGTGCGCTGTGCCCGTCTCGCCGACCCCGACGCCGCCGCCCCCCTCTCCCACACCGACCCATACGCCCACTCCAACCGCCACGCCCACACCTTCCCCCACGCCCACGCCCGAGCCGCCCATCGATGTGACTCCTGAACCATACACTGTCGTCAATGTGGCGACCGACGACGTACTCAACGTGCGCGCACAGGCGGGTGTGACCCATCCCACCGTCGGCACCATTCCTCCCTGCGGGATGGATGTTCACGTGACCGGCTCCGGCCGAGAGGTGGACGGCGAAGTGTGGGTACCGATCCGGTACGAGGACGTCACGGGCTGGGCGAACAGCAACTACCTGGCTCGCCAAGTCGGCTCGGTGAGGGCCGAGGCCGCGGTTCGCGCCGCGGAAATCATCATGGCCATCAAAGATGAAGACCTGACGACCTTGGCCAGCCTGGTGCATCCAGACATAGGCGTCCGCTTCTCTCCCTATACCTATGTGCGGGGTGAGGATCTCGTCTTCAGTGCAGAGCGCGTCAAGGATCTCCTTGCTGATCAAACCGTCTATTCATGGGGGGCCTTTGACGGATCGGGCGAACCTATCCGGTTCACATTTCGGGAATACTATGATAGGTTCATCTATGATGCCGATTTCGCTCGCCCGCATGTGGTCGGCTTCAACGAGACGATAGGGATGGGTAACACGATCAACAATATCTCAGAGGCTTATCCGCAGGCGATCACCATAGAATATCATTTCGAG
This sequence comes from Chloroflexota bacterium, assembly GCA_030616025.1. Taxonomy (GTDB): domain Bacteria; phylum Chloroflexota; class Anaerolineae; order UBA7937; family B3-Chlor; genus B3-Chlor. Next base: position 6,087 of record JAUWYD010000052.1, on the reverse strand, counting down.
GGATTCGATCCGCAGTTCGTGGGCTTGGACTGGCGGAGCCTGCGGTTGGTGCTGGAGGAGAATGAAGCAGCCTGGTATCTGGTCGCTGTCGTTCATGATGAGTGGACAATCTGACTCACGGGAGCCAAGGCCAGTCGTTGCAGTCCAGGCCCTCGCGCGCGAGCGATGGGCTCCGGCAAGGCGAGAGAACGGAGCGCGGGTTTGCCGGAACCTCGCCCTATTCGTCACAGCTTGCTGCCCTTGTCACCTACCTGCCGGGTAGTAGCGCGCCCCAACGGCGTTAGCCAGGGAATCGTGCTCGCTCACAAGATACGTCGTTCCTTGCCCTCTAGGTTGATACATGGTAGACTGCTTCTGTCGAGCGCTTGAGAAACCTCCACCGGATTCGGCGGTGTGACACCCTTGTGCCTACCTCATATAACTCTCGGTTGCCGCTACGGACTTGGAATCCGTTGGAGTGATACTCTGTGCGGGCTCCAATTCCGCCCTCCCCATTCGGTACCGGATATGGGCGTGATTCCCGGCCGAGATGGTAGGCACTGCCGTACACAAGGTGGCTCATCTGTCGTGCGAAGACCCGACGCCACGAATTGGGCATCCGGTAGGAGTCATCGAGGTGAGGACAGAACCAGAGTGAGGCGATTCGGCCCTTTGTTGCGTCGGGGTTCCCTCGGCAGGCCAGCCGGCGGATCAGGTAGGCCCCCGTCTCCGTTCTGGAACCAATCTCCCTAGAGTTATGAGGGGACAAACATATGGCAAGATTGCCAGAGTATCAAGGGAAAGCCTTGTTCAATCGGAAGGGCATACCGGTACCTGAAGGCAGGTTCGTGCAGAGCGCGGACGAGGCCATGAATGTAGTCCACGAGTTGGGTTTTCCCGTCGCCATCAAGGCCCAAGTTCTCAGCGGACGACGAGGCGAGGCGGGGGGCGTACTCTTCGCCGAAGATCGGGATTCCCTGTCTCAGGCGGTTGCGGAATTGCTGGGCAAGCGGATCCAGGGTTCGCCCGTGGAGGGGTTGCTGCTCGAGGAGAGAGCGGAGGTTCAGAGGGAGTTGTATATGGCGGTGACGGCTGATCCTTCGACTCGACAGCCGATAGCGATATTCTCGCCCAAAGGTGGAGTGGACATAGAAGAGACGGCTGAGACAGAACCGGCGGCCATATTCACGACGCCGATAGATATCTTGCGAGGCTTTTACTACTACGATGCCATGGACCTGCTCAGACAGGGTGGGGACCTGGAGAGCAGACAGATGCTGACGTTGGCCAATCTATTCACCCGGCTCTACCAGGTGTATAGAGAGTACGACTGCAAACTGGCTGAGATAAATCCGCTTGCTTTGGTGGTTCAAGGTGCCATGGCCCTGGATGCGAGAGTGGACATCGACGACGACGCCCTGGCAAGGCAGACCACGCTGGACATCGATTTCGCCGAGGAAGCAGGTGAGCGGGCAGCCACCCTCTTGGAGATCGCGGCGGCGACGATAGATGAAAAGGACCATCGAGGGACGGTGCATTTCGTGCAAACAGACCCTGATGCTTCCTATGCAAAGACCACAGGCAAGATACCCGTCGGCCTTGATGCCGTGGGGGCTGGGACGGGGCTGACGATCATGGATGAACTGGTGCCTTTGGGGTATTATCCCATCGACTTCTGCGACAGCTCCGGCAACCCGGTTGGCTCGAAATTCTACAGGATAACGAAAGTAATCATGGCTCAGCCACACATCGAGGGCTATCTGTTCGTATCCTGCGTATCCAGCCAGCAACTGGACAATGCGGCCAGAGGCATAATCAAGGCCTTCAAGGAACTGTATCCTCGAAGCGGCGGGCGACCCAATATTCCCTGCGTGGTAGTGTTCAGGGGAGGTTGGGATGATGTAGCCGTGGAACTGTTCAGAGAACACGGCATCAGCGATGGACGGTGGATCAAGGTCTTGGGGAGGGACACCACGGAGAAGGAGACTGCCGAGATCTTCGGCGCCTTGTACAGGGAGTGGAAGAAGGAGACTGGAGGCCTGTGATGAAGGTGTTGGAGTTCGAAGTCAGATCCGGAGGGAGTATCAGGATAGAGTTGGAGAAGTGCGAGTCTTGCGAGACCAAAGCTTGCGTGAAGATGTGTAACACCCAGGGGATGGGGCAAATCCTGGAGCTGAAGGATGGTGTACCGGCGCTCAAATACAGTCTGGAAGAGGTCAAGCGGGGTGCCTGCACAGAGGACTTGGGCTGCGAGTTGGAGTGCGAACTGCATGGTAACAAGGCACTCGTGATAACGTTGCCCCTGCCGGAGTTGGACGAGTATCTGGAGGGATTGTCCGAGCAACCCACCTATTTGAGGGAGGCATGATGGCTATTCTGATCGATGAGAGCACCCAGGTTCTGGTGCAAGGGATAACCGGTCGAGAGGCTCAGATACGGGTGCGCCTGATGAAGGAATATGGGACCAAAGTGGTGGCAGGGGTGACGCCAGGGCGAGGCGGGAGGATGGTTGAGGACGTGCCCGTATACAACACTGTGCAGGAGGCCAAAGAGCATCACCCCAATATCTCGGTGAGCGCGGTCTTCGTCCCGGCTCGCGCCGCCAAGACGGCAGCCTTCGAAGCCATAGATGCCAGCATAGCACTCATCACTCTTCATCCCGAAAGGGTCCCCCAGCAGGATATGCTGGAGGTGATCGCCTATGCCCGTGGTGGAAATACGCGAGTGATCGGTCCCAATACCATAGGATTGGTCAGCCCAGGCAAGTCGCTGGTGGGCATGATTGGAGCCAGGGCTGATCTGGCAAGAGAGTTCTTCAAGCCGGGGCCCGTCGGGGTGGTCTCCAGAAGTGGAGGCAACACGACAACTCTGGCCTACTACCTGAATAAGGTCGGTTTGGGACAGACGACGGCTGTAGGGATGGGGGGCGATGCCTTCGTGGGGACAACTCTGATTGATGTGCTGACCCTCTTCGAGGAGGATGATGAAACGGAGATGGTGGCCTTCTTTGGCGAAGTCGGCACCAGTGTGGAGGAGGACGCCGCCGAGTTTATCAAGCAAGGAGGCTTCACCAAGCCTTTTGTCGGCTACGTGTCCGGCCGGTATGCCAGGCCAGGTGTGCGTTTTGGTCATGCCGGGGCGATAGTTACCAGGGGCAGGGGCACGGCGCAGGGAAAGATCGCAGCGCTACGGGAAGCCAGAGCCTACATGGTCGATCACTTTGGTGAAATTGGCGAGGTGGCCAAGAAGGTCCTGTCTGAATATCGTGGAGCTCGTGGACAATAGAAGGGTGACATGTTGGTGATGGTCAAGCGGGTGACGCTGTGCTGGTGTCGGCAGCGTCGTCTGCCTGCCGTCCCGTAGGTCCTATTGGTTATCGCTGTCGTGTGCTGTCTCTGATGTGAGATGCTCGTACAATTCTATCAGCACGCCGTGGGCACTCTTGGGATGAATGAAGGCGAACCTCTCCCCTGTGGGGCCTACGCGCGGGATCTCATCAATTAGCTGCAAACCCTCTTCCCCGAGATCGGCCAGCGTTTGCTCGATGTCGTCAACCTCCAGGCAGATGTGGTGGATGCCCTCTCCCCGCCTCTGCAAGAACCTGCCCGCATCGCTGTCACGGGCAAGGGGCTGCACCAGTTCGATCTCGATTTCTCCAGCGTGTAGAAAGGTGATCGTCGCTGCGAAGTCGGGCCTCTCCTGGGTTTCACCCAGGGGGAGTCCCAGGGCTTGGTGATAGACTCTCAATGCTTCCTCGACATCTTCGACGACGATGCCGATGTGGTCAATTCTCTTGATCAAGTTCATCTCCTTGACATCGGTCTGCAACACTCTTGTGCCATGGGGTGATACTTAGAGGGCCACGGTGGGTCTATACTCACCAAAGACACGGCGCAGCACGCCACAAATCTCCCCCAGGGTAGCATAGGATTCCACACATTCCAGGATAACCGGAAACAGGTTCTCTTCCGTTCGATCTGGCTCAGGGCGAGTTCCCTTGGCGGCGTCTTGAGCCTGCCGAAGGGCTGTCTGCTCCAATCCTTTGAGAAGGTCCTTCACCCTCCCGTTGTCGCGCTGCTGTTTGAGGTCAGAAAGCCGGGCCATCTGCCGCTCCCGCACGGCCGGATCAACTCTCAAGAGTCGCAAGGGGGTAGTCTCCGAGACCGTGAACTCGTTGACCCCCACCACGATCTGCTCCTTACGATCCACAGCCCGCTGCCAGCGATAGGCGCTGTCCTGGATCTCCCTCTGCATATAGCCACTTTCTATGGTAGCCAGGGCTCCTCCCATGGCGTCGATCTTCTCGATGTATTCTTGGGCCCGCATTTCGATTTCGTCCGTCAGGTGCTCGACGAAATAGCTCCCGCCCAGCGGGTCAATGGTGTCGGCCACACCGCTCTCGTGGGCGATGATCTGCTGGGTGCGCAGGGCGATGCGCACCGAGTCTTCGGTGGGCAGCGATAGAGCTTCGTCGCGAGAGTTGGTATGCAACGACTGGGTGCCACCCAGCACGGCGGCCAGCGCCTGGAGCGTCACGCGCACCACATTGTTGTCCGGCTGTTGAGCGGTCAGGGTACAGCCCGCCGTCTGAGTGTGGAAGCGCATCATCCACGAGCGAGGATTCTGTGCCCCAAAGCGATCCTTCATCGTGCGTGCCCACAGGCGCCGCGCTGCCCTGAATTTGGCCGCTTCCTCGAAAAGGTCGTTGTGGGCACCGAAGAAGAAGGAGAGGCGAGGGGCGAGAGTGTCCACGTCGAGTCCCACATCCATGGCGGCCTGCACGTAGGCGATGGCATTGGCCAGAGTGAAGGCCACCTCTTGGACGGCGGTGGACCCAGCCTCGCGGATGTGGTAGCCGGAGATGCTGATGGTGTTCCAGAGGGGCAGGTTGTCATTGCAATAGCGGAAGGCGTCGGTGATCAAGCGCATGGAGGGTCTTGGGGGGAAGATGTAGGTGCCACGGGCTACGTATTCCTTGAGGATGTCATTCTGGATGGTGCCTCTGAGCTTGGACACGTCCACACCCTGCTTCTTGGCCACGGCGATGTACATAGCCAGCAGGATGGCCGCTGGAGCGTTGATGGTCATGGAGGTGGAAACCTTATCTAGGGGAATGCCGTCGAAGAGGGTCTCCATGTCCTCTAGCGAGGAGATAGTCACTCCCACCTTGCCGACCTCGCCCTCAGCCAGCTCGTGGTCGGAATCATAACCGATTTGGGTGGGCAAGTCGAAGGCCACCGAGAGGCCCGTTTGGCCTTGCTCCAGTAGGTATTTGTAGCGCTGATTGGACTCCTTGGCTGTGGCGTAGCCAGCATACTGGCGCATAGTCCACAGTCGGCCCCGGTACATGGTGGGTTGCACGCCTCGGGTGAAAGGGTACTCGCCGGGGAAAGTCAGGTCGCGGACGTAATCCGCTCTCACGTCATCGGGTGTGTAGAGCCGCTCCACAGGGATGTCGGAGGTGGTCGCGAAGCTCTCGAGGCGTTCAGGGGAGCGGGCTAGGGCTTTTTTCAAGGTAGTTAGTGCCCATTCTTTCTTGAGTCTAGTGATATCTGCCATTCCTTCATCCTTTGACTCTAGTAAGAATGGTCAGTAGTCGTCGCCTTTGTCTACCCACTAATACGTCCGCTCGGCGGCTGCGTCTTACTTCTCAAGAAGGGCACTAGCTCTTGCCCAACCGAAGGTATTACCCTTCGAGAGCATTATGACTGAGATGTTGAGCCCTGTCAAATCGCACTCGGGACGATGTCATGCCCAGGCGAAGGCAGCGGCGGAAGTCGCCTCCGCAAGAGCTGCCGTTTTCTTTCGGAGAGCTCTACAACCACCCGTCGGCACTTGCCAGTACTTCAGCAGACTCAGCTCTTGCGGAAGCCTGCAAGTCATCGCTGAGTGAAAGTGGTGCTAGGCCATGACTGTCTCAGATAGGTCCAATAGCGGCTTAGGAGGGCCGCGCAACATCGGCCCAAGTAGCCCAGCACTCAAAGGCAAAAGCCTTCTTCCCCCACCCCTGGCTGGGCTGATCACCTTCATGGTTTTCTCATTGGACATAGGAGCAAGCCCCAAGTATAATAGTGCGGTGCTGGTGCCGTCAGCGATGCTGAGGCCTTT
>JAUWYD010000249.1 GCA_030616025.1 Chloroflexota bacterium | reverse complement strand
CCAGAGGAAGACAGATAGAGGCCGACCTCGACCTCATATGCTCCCGCTGGAATGTCCGATGGCAAGGTCAATTCATATCGATCCCTGATGACTTGCCCTTGATCCCAAATGGAGGTGGGATAATCCCCGCTGAGCGGCTGGTTGTCCTCCTGTGCCCAGATCCGATCTTCATCGTCTATGAGATGAGTGAAGACGGTGTAGTCGTGATCCACTTTCCCTCTCGCTTGCCAGTAGAGGGTCAGCTGGATGGCATCTCCGGATTGTGCCTCCGCCCTATCCACGCCGTAGCCAATCAGGTCGATTCTGTTCCCGAAATTGAAACTCGCGGGATGGGGAATCTCATAGTTCTCTGGCTGCCACGAAACGACTTTGATTGGCTCCAAGAAGACCTGTTCAACCAGCTGCCCCTGCTGCGAGGCGGCAAGGCGCTCCATTGTGGGCAGATGGTACACACTCACGCCGATCCAGCCGATGCTAGGCGTTACTGCCCGGCGACGTATGCGCACCCAGGAGCGGTCAGGAATGACATCGCCCGGATTCCAGGCGCTCGTCGGTGACGATCCCAAGCCGGGATAGCTGTCCTCTTGCCCTACTAGGTCGCCGCTGGGAGTCAAGACTGTCAAAGAGATGGCGTAGTCCCTTTCCATGGCGGTAAGACCTTGCCAATACAGGGTCACGTACACGAATTCGGCTGGCCTGAACACATCTCCTTCCAACTCATAGCCCAGCAGCCTCATCTGGTCTCCGTAGCGAACGTCCCTCTCGTTTGGTATCGATTCAAGCTCCTCAGCGGATAGAAGGATGGGTTTGGCGTATGCAGGTGCGATGTACAAGAAGGGACACACGACAGCTACCAAAAACATCGCCGCGCCCAGGGTGGCAGTGAGAACGCCGGCGCGCCCCTCAGGGGCCAGTTGACTCAAACCCCAGGACAGCAGAATGGAGAAGCAAGCGATTGCCGGGAAGACCAGCCGCCCGGTGGCGGCATCTATCATTTGGTTGTACCTTACGTATCCCACTCCGACCACAGCAATCCAGATCAGCATCAATAGGAACGATGAGAAGGATACGGTTTGAGGCTTCTTGAGCCCCCTGACGACCGCGAGTGGAAGCCCAACAATCCCTAGCAGGACCAAGAGATCGAAAAAGCGATAGACCCACCCGGAAGCCAGTACGTTGAACCAGCCAAATACGGCCCAATATGAAAGCTTGAAACCCTCTAATTCGTCCACTAGCTTGCCCAGCGTGAGGTCTCGACCAGGTGGCCCGCCCAACGCTTCGAAGAACACGTTCATCCCTGTGGGATCATGGTAGAGGACCCAATTGCGGGCGTACCACCAACCAGCCAGCAGGATGACTAGTCCAACGATGACGGCGCCTCCCCTGATCGCCTCCCTTGGGGAGTAGCGGGCTGCCACGACGAGCAAAGCGGATAGCACCAATACTACCAGTCCGACACCAGTGAGTTTCGTCAGCGCAGCCAGACCGACCACGATGCCTAGACCGACATGCCTTTGCAGCGATGGACCTTTCGTAGTTAGAAGGATGCTCAACAACAAGGCCAGAGAGCATAAGGCCGTGAGCAGCCCGTCGTTGTTCACCGCGCCATTGGTGAATATGAACTGGGGGTTGAAGGCGGTGATCACGGCAGCCCCAAGGGCCACTGCCTTCCGGCCACGGACCACCTCCAAAGCCAGCAAGTATGTAACCAACACCGTTAAAGCGCCAAAAAGGAGCGAGACGTAGCGAAGCAGATGGACGGCCAGCACCGTCCCTCTATAGGGGAAGCTCTCACGATCAGTGTGTAGGACTACGTTTTTGTTCCCGTGACGCGAGGGCACTCCCAGGTTGATGAACGGGTTATGGTCTAGCAGCTCCTCGGCGTCATCGGTGTTGATCCAGAAAGTCGCCAGAGCGCCTATCAGGTAGTACAGGGATGGCTGCGCCCCCTCCTGCTCATAGATTTCTTCCCTTTCCGGGTCAACCACCGGCAGCCCTTTGCCGTCGGCGATGTGCTTAACGTGAAAGTAGTGTTGTATCTCGTCAGGGGCCTCGAAGATGGGAGTGACCGTGCTATACACACCCCCCAGAATGAGGAAACTAACCAGGACTAACCCTATTCCGCGATGCTCATTGAAGCTCTTGCCGACCATGACCGTCCGCCTGAAGAAAGGCCCTGGGAGGCCTTATGCGCCTGTCACAGAAAGGGGCTTTCGAACGTGGTGGGACAGCATTCCCTGTACGGTCCCCTCATCCCAGAAGATGTTACCACATCTGTGGGAACGCAGCTAATCCTCTAGCCCCTCTTTGTCGTCAAGGCCTCGGTAGCCTTCAGATGCGTACAGCAGGCCTCCCACCAGTCCAGTGACTACATTGATCGCATAAACCGAGAGAGACATCGCCAATGCGAGCGAACTGGGGACGCCAGCCTGGGCAAAGAGGAGTACGTATCCCCCTTCGCGCACGCCCAGCCCGCTGAAGGAGACCGGCAGAGCTAGCAGGAAGGAGATGATGGGCACGAAGATGAGGAAATACCAGGGAGAGATCCTGAGACCGAGGCCTAAGGCGACCAGGTAGTTGAGAACCATCAGCAGCACATTGAACGCCAGGGAAGCTAGCAGCGCTCTGGATATGGCCCGAGTACGGTAGGCTTGGATGGAGACTCGGAACTCCTGGACTCCCCTTTTCTCCAGCACCCAATTGAGCAGCGGCAGTCCTTGCAACCACCTCCACCCAGTGTCGTTGAGTGCCATCCAGATACCCAGCAGTGTGAGCACGGTGATGCTTAAGATGATTGCGCTCACCGCCGGAGGGATCAGCCGATAGCCAAAGGGGAGCGCCAACGAAGCCATCACAAAGAGCACCACGAAACCACACAGGCGATCAAAGAGCACCGTGCTGACGGATTCCGTGGCCTGGCTGCTATGTTTCGACAACTCATACATGCGCACCACGTCGCCGCCGATGCCTGTGGGGAGTACCGTGTTGAAGAACGTACCTATGAAATACAGTGAGACTAGCTTGGTAAGCGGCGCCCTCATCTCTTGAATGAGGAGAAGCACCTGCCAGCGATAGGCCCTGAGCACCATGCTGAACAGGTATAGACCCCATGCCGCCAGTAGATATCGAAAGTCACTCTGTCTCAGGGTCTCCCAGGTCTCTCGCCAACCAACCTTCCAGAGAAGGAGCACCAGAAGGGTCAAGCT
>JAUWYD010000351.1 GCA_030616025.1 Chloroflexota bacterium | reverse complement strand
AACCTGTAAGTTCGCCTCGGAGATGGGCAGTCGCCCCCTCTCCGAGAAGGTAAAGATCTGCTCTTCCTCCTGGGGCGTCCCCGAGATGCGCATCACGAAGTGAGGCTGGTAGAGGATGCCCCCGTTGGCAATAGCGGCCATCATGTTGGCAACCTGCAGGGGCGTCGCCAGCAAGTCTCCTTGGCCCACCGCCAGGTTCACCGCGTCCCCCGGCACCCAGAAGGGGTTCCCTTCGCCTGTGAAGAACTCCTCCTTCCACTCCGGGTCGGGCACGAGACCGGAGCTCTCGTCTATGGCGTCTAGGCCCGTTGGTGCACCAAAGCCGAAACCGTGACCAAAAGACGGAAGAAGGTCGGCGTCGATGCTGTTCAGACGAAGACCCATCTCCCAGAAGAAGACATCACAGGATCGGATGATCGCAGAGCGGAAATCCATGGCACCGTGACCTGTACGGAGCCAATCGTACTTGGTCCATCCCGGACCCAGTCCTGCCCAGGAGCCCGTGCAGTTGATCGTGGTCTGGGGAGAGTATCCCGCCCCCTCCATGCCGGCGGCGGCGGTCACCACCTTGAATACGGAACCGGCGGGGTACGTGCCTTGTGTGGCCCGGTTAACCAGCGGACGAGCCAGATCTGATACCAGAGCCTCCCAGCGGGTCTCGTCGAAGCGCCCCCAGGTCAACTCATTGGGATCGAAACGGGGATTGGTGGCCATAGCCAGGACTTCGCCATTGTTGGGGTCCAGCGCTACAACCGCTCCTCGATGATCACCCAGAGCCTCCTCAGCGATTCTTTGCAGTTCCAGATCAATCGTCGAATAGATGCTTCTGCTCTGGGTGGCTGGATACTCGACTGTTGTGTCCACCAACTCCCCCTCCGGCGTGACGATGGTCAGCAAGCCGCCTGCGCGCCCAGCCAGATAGGTCTCCCCCCATCGCTCCAGTCCGGCCTTACCTATAGCATCGCCTTCCACATACCCCTGCGCTTCCAGAGTAGCCAACTCCTGCTGACTTATCTCTCCCATATACCCCACGATGTGAGCAGCCACGTCCCCTTGGGGATAGATACGGATTGGTGTCTCCCCTAGCATCACTCCTGGCAGTGAGTTCAGCACTTCCGCGTGGACAAGGCTGTCCTCGAAGGAAAGGTCAGCGATGGGCACAAACCAGTGGGGTTGAACGCCGGGAGCCGCATAGAGAGATTGTATGTCGTCCGAGCTCATCTTGAGAATTCGGCTCAGCTCGGCTAGAAGCAGGGATTCGTCCTCAATCTCCCGGGGCACCACCCCCACCGAGACCATGTATCCCTCTACGGCCAACGGTTGTCCGTTGCGGTCGTATACGTTCGCCCTGGAAGAGGTAAAGCGGTGGAGGTACACCAGATTGTCGCTGCTAAGCGAAGGAAGAATCACCTCCGGAGACCAATCCACCCTCCAGCCGACGTCTTCCCAGATGAAGTGCATCTCGTTGACTACTTGCGGGGTGCCCAGTAGGGTCGTCTCCAAGGTGAGGGTGAAATCAGCCTGGGCCCTTCCTTCCCCCTCCACTAGTTCACCGATCTCCAGGTGATGAGCGAGGACAGTCGCCTCCTTCATGACGGATTCGTGGGTCCAGACGAACTCCTCCTCCGTGATGCCCTCCTGAGCCGACGAGGAGAGCAAGGCGTACATGGCCTCGTAGTCGTCCCCTTGCCACGCGTCCAGATAGGCCTGCGCAGTCGGCAGAGCGGGAAGGAGTGAGGTCTCGGGTGTGGGAGTGTCCCGCGGCACCAATGGTCCCTCACACGCCGCCATCAGCAGGAAGAGCACGGCCAGTGGCAGGATGAGGTTGAACCTTCTCACGCTATGCCTTCTCGCTCCCTGTACCGCACGATCTGCTCCCTGATGTCGTCTCGCTCAGTGAGGGCCTGCTCGATGGGGTTGACGAGTTGCTCCTGCCAGTCGTCTATGGCGCTGGCAAGATGGCCAAGGAACTCCTCCAATGGTTCCAGCAGGTTCTCCTGGAGGGGGTTTAGGAGCCTGCCTTTGAAGCCCGATTCTTCGTCGTCGGTGAACCAATCC
>JAUWYD010000049.1 GCA_030616025.1 Chloroflexota bacterium | reverse complement strand
TGGCTCCGGCTCCAATTCTGGCTCGACGACCTGTTCCGGGACCACCTGTTCCCTACCCAGGATCTCCCAAACCTCTCGCGCCTCAAGAATGTCTCCTAGCGATTGCAGGGACTTGGCTCCGAAACCCTTGAGCTCCAGGAGAGCTTCGTCACCTTCTTCCATCTTGTCCAGCAACTGTCCCAACTTGGCTATGCCCACGCCGCCCAGAGAGTTGACGATACGTCCTGAGAGGGCCAGTTTCTCCAACGGCATGTCCTCGGATACTTCCGCTCTGGCCGCCGCGCGCGCCGCTTCCTCTTCAGCCCTTCGCACGGCTCTCTCCGCCGCCTCGGTGGCACTTATGATGTCTATCCGCCAACCCGTCAACTTAGCTGCCAGGCGGGCATTCTGGCCTTCCCTACCGATGGCCAACGACAGTTCTCTATCGGGGACGATAACAGTGGCCGTCCTACCCATCTCCTTGTCTTCAGCAAGCTCTGCACCATGGGGGCGCGCGGGACTGAGCGACTTACTGATGAACTCTTTCGGATCAGGGCTCCATCCTATCACATCTATCTTTTCGCCATTCAGTTCGCTCACGATGCTCTGGATCCTGACTCCTCGCATTCCAACACACGCGCCCACCGGGTCTATTCTTTCTTGCAGGGCGGCTACTGCTACCTTTGCTCGAGAGCCAGCCTCACGAGCGATAGCCTTGATCTCCACAAGTCCATTGTAGATCTCAGGGACCTCGACTTCTAGCAGTCGGCGGAGCATATCCGGGTGGCTGCGCGAGACGATGATCTCCGGCCCTCGGTTCGTTCTATTCACCTCGGTGATGAGCACTCGCAGCCTCTGCCTGATGTAGTAGCGTTCGTTGGGCACCTGCTGGATGCGAGGCAAGAGAGCCTCGATCCGACCCAGGTTGATGGTGACGCCTCTGGCGTCTGTACTATGTACGATCCCACTGACTATCTCACCTTCTCGGCCGCTGTAGGTTTCAAAAAGCACATCACGTTCAGCCTCCCTGATGCGCTGTAGGATCACTTGTTTGGCTGTCTGAGCTGCGACGCGGCCGAAGTCTGGAGGTGTCGTTTCTACGTAGACGACGTCTCCCAATGTGGAATCTGCCTTGATTTGGGTAGCCTGTGCGAGATCCATCTCGCTCTCTGGGTTTTCGACCTTCTCCACAACCTCCCTACCAGTGAACATGCTAACTTCCCCGGAAGAAGGGTCGATCTTGGCTTCCAGATGCTCGGTGGAGCCAAAGTCACGCTTGTACGCGGAAACCAACGCCTGTTCGAGCGCTTCCAAGACTACCTCAACGGTAAGCCCTCGTTCGGCACACACTTGATTGATGGCCCTGATGAAATCAGTGTTCGTCTTCAATTGATCCCTCGGCGCACAGTTCCTCTAACTCAAGACACCGCGATCCCTGAGGTTCAGGACACTATGAACTCCCTCCACTCTTGATAGTAAGAAAAGTGGGGCATGCCCACTTTTCGACGGCGGTGACTATGCACTATCTATCATAGCATATTTCGCAAAAGTGCGCAAACAGTAGCCGCAGCGAGGCCTGAAGCCCGGGTCGCGCCGACCGAGATCTCCCCGCTCTGGCCGAGCAGCCGCCCAGACACTACCACGCAACGTCGCGTTGCACAAGTCTGTCGCCCCGAACCGCAGAGACCTTCGACGCGTCTGCTCAAGCGGGGGCTGCTGACGGAATCAGCTAGCTGAGCAGTTCCTGAACGGCATGGTCGACAGCGCCCAAGGGCACGATCTCGTGTTCCTTCGCGCGCCGAAGTTTCAATTCTACCCCGCCTGCCTGGAGGCTGCGAGGGCTGACAGTCAGCCGCAGTGGGATGCCTATGAGGTCGGCATCGTTGAACTTCACGCCGGGACTCTCGTCTCGATCGTCGTAGAGAATCTCATATCCCTTCGCTTGCATTTCTCGGTAAAGAGACTCTGCATGATCCCCGACCTGCGGACTGTTTCCCAGGGCTATCAGGTGGATGTGGTATGGCGCGATACTCACAGGCCAGATGATGCCGCGCTCATCATGGGATTGCTCAACAACGGCAGCCATCAATCGTCCGGTACCGATGCCATAGCATCCCATCACCAGCGGCAGGCTTTGGCCTTCACTATCCAGGAACGTGGCCCCAAAGGCTTCGCTGTACTTGATCCCGAGTTTGAATATGTGACCCAGCTCGATACCCCTGGTCGTCCGCAATTTGCCCCCGCAACGGGCGCAGGGGTCTCCTTCCTGTACGGCCGCGATGTCGCTCAGCAAGTCAACTCCGAAGTCGCGGGGGTAGTTGACATTGCGCAGATGGTGCCCCTCCTTGTTGGCTCCTGCGACGAAGTTGTTTCCTGATGTGATTGACTCATCGGCCACGATCCTAGCCTTCCCTTGTTGGCCAATGGGAGAGGCGTACCCCGGGACTATGCCCGCGCCTGCAACTTCCTCCTCGAGAGCCAGACGCAGTTCGGCGGCCCCCAGCAGGTTAGCCATCTTTGTCTCGTTGACCTCCAAGTCGCCTCGAATAGTCACAAAGACCAGTTCATCTCCAGCCATGTAGAAGATGGCCTTCAGGGTCCGCTCCGGTGCGACTCCCAGGTAGCTTGCCACTTCCTCGATGGTGGTCATGCCTGGAGTGGCCACCTCCTCGACACTTCGCTCCTCTTCTTTCCTGAGCTCTTTTCTCTTGGCTACGGCGCTGTCAGCATTGGCAGCGTAGCCACAGCTGTCACAGATGATCAGGGTATCCTCACCAGCCTCATTTATCAGCATGAATTCGTGGGAAGCGGCTCCTCCCATGAGCCCTGGATCTGCCTCGACCACCAACACATCCGCCCCGCAGCGCTGGAAGATGCTGAGATAGGCCTGGTACACTTTGGGGTAATAGGCGTCCAGGTCAGCCAGGTCAGCGTGGAAGCTGTAACCGTCCTTCATCGTGAACTCGCGCACCCGAACCAGACCTCCTCGGGAGCGAGGCTCATCACGGAACTTGGTCTGTATCTGATAGACTGTGAACGGCAGTTGACGATAGGAGTTTATCTCCCGTCGGGCGAGGTCCGTGATCACTTCTTCGTGGGTGATGCCCAACACCAACTCTCGTTGGCTTCTGTCGCGAAAGCGGACCAGCACAGGGCCAGCTTCGAAATAGCGGCCGGTCTTCTGCCAAAGCTCGGCTGGGTGCACGGACGGCATCCGCATCTCCTGCCCACCGATGGCGTTCATCTCCTCCCGTAGGATGTCTTCGATCTTTCGGAGCACCCTCCAGCCAAGGGGCAGATAGCTGTAGATGCCAGCAGCCAACTGGCGAATCATCCCAGCGCGCAAGAGCAGTTGATGGCTAGTCATCTCCGCTTCCGCGGGCACCTCACGCAAGGTACTACCAAAGAGCTTAGATAGACGCAAAGCGTTTCCCTCCTTCAGCGATCACTCCAGTTTGACAAACCATGTGCAACGGCATAGAATTCGACGACTATATCTGCGGCAAGGGACAGCCAAGTGATCATCGAGAGACTCGTTGTCGGCATGCTGGATTGCAACTGCTACCTAGCGGGTTGCGAGGACACCAAGGTCGGTATCGTCATTGATCCGGGTGGCGATGCACCTGCTGTCTTGGACCGAATTGAACAGCTGGGGCTCAACATCAAGTACATTCTCAATACTCACGGCCATATCGATCATATCGCGGCCAACCGACCTGTCAAGGAAGCCACCGGTGCGCAGATAGCCATTCATCGCGATGATGCGCAGTGGCTTATCACCGATCAAGGAGATTACGCGCGCATGCTCGGTGTTCTCTCCCCCGGCCCTCCCGCAGATGTTCTGCTGGATGAAGGGGACCAAGTCGAGTTCGGAAACGAGAGCTTGCAGGTCATCCACACGCCTGGCCACAGCCTGGGCGGCATCTCCCTGGTTGGTGATGGGCTGGTCTTCTGTGGCGACACCCTGTTTGCGATGGGCGTTGGCCGCGTTGACCTGCCTGGGGGCAGCTGGGAGACGTTGATGCACAGCATCAAGACGCGACTCTTCAGCATGCCCGACGACACGACGGTGTACACCGGCCACGGTTCCCCCACGACCGTGGGACGCGAAAAGGGGTTCAACCCCTGGTATTCCTGAAATATAGCATAGCTTCTTTCACTTGACCACTGCCTGGAGCCAAACGGGAGGAGGAGTGGACGGATGCCCAAGAAGACTGGGAGTGCAAAGTCAGGGATGGATTGGACGATTGTCAGCCAGAATGTGGCTCTTGGCGTGGCAATTGTCATACTCAGCTGGCTCGCAGTAGGCATGGGCCTGAATCGTTTGCCGCTGGTTGGCGTCGTGTTTGACTTCTTCATGCCTCTAGCTTTCGTCGTCATGATGACCTACTTCAGGAGCGAGCAGAAGACGAAGGGCCAGGCCGTAGCCGAGGGCGTCTTCGCTGGGACTATCTTCCTGGTCATCCTGACCTTGGTGTTCGGCCTTCTGAGCTTAGTCCGTCCTCCGGCGGCCTAACGGCGTCTCTCAATCTCCCATCCAGCGCTGAGCCACTCGCTGCCAGGGCCGCCAGCGTCGCAGTGCCCCGAGAGCCCATGAACAAGGGGAGAGTTGTGGAAAGATTCTACGCGTACGTGGATGCCAACGCCGATCGTTTCGTCGCCCAGCTGGAGAGGTTGTGCAGCCAACCAAGCGTCGCTGCTCAGAACCTGGGCGTGTCCGAGACAGCGCGCATGGTTCTAGACATGTTGAGAGGCATTGGGGCCGATGCCCGCTTGATCGAGGTGGCTGATGCGCCTCCTGTGGTCTACGGGGAGATAGGGGGGGGAGACAAGACGCTGATCGTCTACGACCACTATGATGTACAGCCACCCGAGCCATTGGACCAGTGGCACTCGGACCCCTTTTCCCCGGAAATCCGTGAGGGCTTTCTGTATTGCAGAGGGGTGGCGGACAACAAGGGGGATCTTGTCTCACGGTTGCAGGCCATAGAGGCCTACCAGGAGGCGATGGGTGGCTTACCGTTGAGGATCAAGTTCGTCTTCGAAGGAGAGGAAGAAGTGGGTAGCCCTCATCTGGCCCAGTTTGTGGCTGAGAACAAGGGGCTTTTGCAGGGGGCCGATGGCCTATTGTGGGAAGGCGGGCGGAAGGACATGGCAGGACGGCCTCAGATCTATCTGGGGCTGAAGGGTATCCAGTACGTGGAGCTGCGGGCCACGGGGGCTTCCAGAGATGTCCATTCTTCATGGGCCCCACTGGTGCCGAACCCTGCGTGGCGGCTGGTGTGGGCCTTGAGCACCCTGAAGGATGAGCACGACCATATTACCGTGGACGGGCTGATGGAGCACGTGGCTCCTCCTCCAGACGACGACCTTGAGCTTCTCAGGAGAATCCCCTTCGAGGAGTTGAAGATCAAGGAGGATCTCGAAATCCCGCAGTTCTTGGGCGGGGCAACGGGGATGGATGCTGTGCAGAGCCTCCTATACGCACCCACGTGCACCATCTGTGGGATAGTGGCTGGCTACATCAGTGAGGGATCCAAGACGGTGTTGCCCAGCGAAGCCAGGGTGAAACTGGATTTTCGCCTGGTTCCTGATCTGGAGCCAGACCTGGTTTTGGACCTCCTGCGCAAACATCTGGATCGCCGCGGCTTCGATGACATAGAGATCGTTCCTATGTCCGGAGAGCATCCAGCCAAGTCTTCTCCGGAGGCCTCCATCGTGCGGGCGGCGGTCGAAGCCGCCAGAGTTGTCTACGGCCAGGATCCCGTGGTCTATCCTCTGATGGCTGGAAGTGGCCCGATGTATCCATTGAGCCAGGCGCTGGGCATACCGGTGGTCTCGGGTGTTGGAGTGGGCCATGCTCAGTCCAGGATTCATGCGCCCAACGAGAACATTCGCCTCAGCGATTACTTCGAGTCGGTGAAGTTCACGGGCCAACTCATCCACCTCCTTGCCATCCTCGACTGAATTCTGGGCTCCTGTGTCGCTGGAGTTAGCTGACTCCATCACGTCCAACGGGCTGCGTCAGTCGTTGAGTCAGCGTGCGTCGGCGCGGATTCCTCCTCGTGGGAATCGAATAGGTCGAGACTGGAGCACCTCCACCTATGAGGGCACCGTATGGCGCGAATCGGTCCTCCGAAGTGGAGTCCACAGCGTCTGGCGCGATGCTGGACCGATCCATGGCTTGACAGGCCCCCTACGAGATGGGCGCAGCGTATCGGGGCGAGGCGTAGTGGGGTGTAGGCGCCTGTCACCCCGCAGCACATGGTATCGTCTACCACTAGGCGAGTTCCACTTATGGAGGGGGGCCGTTGCGGTCGGAGGTGTTAAATGAGGGAGGAGCGCAGCAGAGCCGTAGGCGGCGAGCCCTTCAGGATCGTGCGAGGGGCTGACCATGCAGGGTGGAATCCGGCTTCAGGTGCTGAGCCAGAGCAGGACACAACGCCGGCAGTGCGGTCTCCTTAGCGGCTAGTGTCCAAGCAGCTTCTCGGTTTCTTCGCGAGGATGCCAGGTGATCTCAACCGAGCCCATCGGCGCTAGCAGTTCTTCGACCTGGTCGCGCAACGGCATCAAGTTCAGGCTCTTGGTCTTCCAGGACCCTTCAACCTGGTGCATGATCAACCGGCTATCGCCCTTGATTTCAACGGAGAAGTCGGTCGGCGAACGACCGGCTCCTCGAATGGTGCTGACCAAGTCTTCCAGCGCTGCGATCAGGGCTTGATATTCCGCCTGGTTGGAAGTGATCTGGTCGCCGAATCTCAGGCGCCTTTTCCTCGTTCTCCCATCCTGGTTCCTGGTCAGGATGTAGCTCCCGTATCCCTGACCAGGGTTCCCGTGGCTTCCCCCATCGAAGACGATGGTGTAGTCCGTCATGGTCGTGTCCTGCCGTGAGACTGTTGCCAGTGTGCTAGAGTGGGATGTTGCCATGCTTCTTGGGCGGATTATGGTCACGCTTGTTTTGTAGCGTTTCCAAGGCTTCTATCAGCCGCGGACGAGTCTCCCGAGGTTCGATGACGTCGTCTACATAGCCGCGGGAAGCGGCGACATATGGATGGGCGAACTTCTCCCGGTAGTCCTGGCTGAGTCTATTCCGTTCCGCCTCTGGATCTTCGGCTGCGCCTATCTCCTTGCGAAAGATGATGTTGACCGCTCCCTGGGACCCCATCACCGCAATCTCGGCACTGGGCCAGGCGTAGCTGATGTCGCCCCGAATATGCTTAGAACTCATAACAACGTAGGCTCCCCCGTATGCTTTCCGAGTAATGATGGTGATCTTGGGTACAGTGGCCTCGCAGTACGCGTACAGAAGCTTGGCCCCATGCCGAATGATCCCCCCATGCTCCTGGGAAACACCGGGCAGAAAGCCAGGCACATCTACGAAGGTGATGATAGGGATATTGAAACAGTCGCAAAAGCGAACGAAACGAGCGGCCTTGTCGGAGGAGTCTATGTCCAGCACC
>JAUWYD010000042.1 GCA_030616025.1 Chloroflexota bacterium | reverse complement strand
GGATCCTCGGTTCCCAGGCCAGGACCCACCAGCAGAGCGTCGTACTCGGGAAGCCTCTCGTCCAGTAGCCTGGTTGCTTGGGGAACCAGGGCTCCCAGGTCGTGCGGAAGCAGGAGGAAAGTGACTTCGGTAAGCTTGGATGCGAGGATGGGATGGAGGCTTTGGGCGAGGCAAAGTGTCACGAGTCCCGTACCCACGCGGGTCGCCGCTGCGCTGGCAAGATAAGCGGCCCCCGTGTAGTTGGGAGAGCCGGCTACGACCAAGGCCTTGCCGAAGGTGCCCTTGTGAGCGTGGCGCGGGCGAGCAGGGAGCATCTCCTTCACCATCTCAGCGTCTACCAGTTCGAGGGACAGATGAGCCGTCAAGGCCGATGGAATGCCAATGTCGGACACGACGACCTCTCCCGGGTATTCCGCTCCGGGCAAGGAGTAGAAACCTCTCTTGGGAAGCGCCAGGGTCACTGTCAGGTCGGCCGCCACCGTGCCAGGATCCACCTCCCCTGAATCACAGTCCAACCCCGTGGGGACATCAACGGCTACGACTGATGGTGCAGAACCTTTGCGCTCATCAATCTCTCCCTTCAGTTGATTCAGAATGCCCTTGAGCACACCGCCAATGGGTAGTGATACGCCTGTGCCCAACAGGGCATCAATCACTATGTCTGCCTCGGCGACAAAGCTCCTCAGCTCTACGAGTTCTGCATCATCACGTGCGCGCACGTAGGTGATGTCCCTCTCTTTGATCAGACGGAAGTTCTCATCTCCTTTCAGCTTGCGCTTCCAGATGTACAAGCGCACTTTGGCGCCCTGGTCGTGAAGATGGCGGGCTGCCACCAACCCATCACCACCGTTATTGCCCGGCCCCACCAATACCAGCACTTCTTTGTCTTGTGCTCCAAAACGGCGGTCAATTTCCTCGGCCACGGCACGGCCAGCGTTCTCCATCATGATGTCGTAGGTCAGGCCCTGGGCGTCGGCCTTCTTCTCGATCTCTCGCATTTGCTGAGTTGTGGCGAGTTTCATCTCAAGTCCCTCTGCCCGGCGGTGTGTCTGTACGTATGCCATTATATCACACCGCAGTCCTGTGATGCCAAACAGTACCTTTGGGCCATTGACACCGCGGCATTAAGTCCCTTATAATTTAGTTATCTTGGCTGTAGCAGAAGGGATACCTTCTTGAACGGGGCCGATCAGGTGTCGGGATTGGTGCCAGCCATTCAAAAGGTACGGTGGGCCACGGTCAGGAAGCGTGACCTGTCCGACGTGGAACCCTCGGGGGCGGGCGATAAGGCTTGCTGCTATTGGTCAATCCACGACTCTGCCCGTTGTCCGTATGAGGGGCGAGGAGGTTCGGTGTCGGCCAACATTGAGCGACCGATGATAATGACCGTTCGGGAGGTGGCTGGGTATCTCAGGATGCACGAGATGACCATCTACCGCATGGCCAGGCAAGGTGAGATTCCCGCGTATAAGGTGGGGAACCGCTGGCGCTTCAACAGGGAGCGCTTAGAAGACTGGCTGAGAGCGCATGAGGTTGGACACGAGCGGATATAGTCGGTGTCCGCTATGTGCAATCTGCGGTGTTCTCACTGAGTGGTATTCGGAAGGCTCCTAATGAAGCTCAGCGTCTCCTTGGCGCAGATGGACATCGCTCTCGGACGGCCCGCAAAGAACCTGGACAGGGTGCGGGCGATGACGGCTGAGGCCCGACGTAGGGGGTCGGAGGTGGTCATCTTTCCGGAGTTGTGGTCCACCGGATACGACCTGGACAGAGTGGAGGAGCACGCTACACCAGTTGACGAGGGGGTTTTTGCCGAGACCGCCGAAATAGCCAAGGAGCATTCGATTCACATCGTCGGCTCTTTGCTTGCCACCGAAGATCAAGGGTATAGCAATACGGCCGTCGTCCTCTCACCTCAGGGTCAGCTCTTGGGGCAATACGCCAAGGTGCACCTCTACAGGCTGATGGAGGAGGATAGGTATCTTGTTCCTGGTCAGAAAGCTCCGGTCTTCGACCTGGCCTGGGGCAAGAGCGCTCTAGCCATCTGCTACGATCTGCGTTTCCCCGAACTCTTCAGGAAGTATGCCTTGGCGGGTGCCAGGGTGGTCTTCCTTACTGCGGAATGGCCATATCCTCGGGTGATGCATTGGCAGACGCTTCTGAGGGCACGGGCGATCGAGAATCAGCTGTTCATGGTGGCGTGCAATCGGGTGGGAGAGTCGGGCGAGTGGAGTTTCTTCGGCCACTCTGCCATCTATGATCCTTCTGGCGAGTTGATAGTCGGCGCAGGCGAGGAGGAGACGTTGGTCACGGCGGTCATCGACTTGGGCACTGTGGAAGAGGTCAGGCAAGCCATCCCTGTATTCGAGGACAGGCACGAGGAGGTGTACTCTGGGGACTGACGGGCGAAGCGGCAACGGAATTGGCAGGAGTGTCGGCGGTCGGTGAGCGATTGGTTTGAGGTTCGAACGGTCGCTCAGGATGTGCACGCGGTCATGGAACCGGCCCATTGGGAACAGGTCATCTCCTATCTCATCGTGGGGAGAGAAACCGCTGTTCTCTTGGACACGGGGATGGGCATTGCCGACATCCGCAGCCTAGTGAGGCAACTCACGGACAAACCTGTGACGGTGGTGAATTCTCACTACCATTGGGATCACGTCGGCGACAACCATCGCTTTGATCACATAGGGATACATGCAGCCGAGGCCCCTTTTCTGGAGCAAGATGCCCCCGAGGAACTACTGCGTGAGGCCATGCGTCCGGAGAATTTCTGGGGCCCAGCTCCTCCAGATTTCGATCCAGCCGGTTATCACATCGTGCCTTCCAGGGCCAACCAGTTGGTTGACGAGGGGGACGTGCTGGAGTTGGGGGGCCGCCGTCTACAAGTGCTCCACACTCCTGGCCACTCGCCTGGCAGTATCTGCCTCTTGAGTGAGAACGAGGGGTTGCTCTTCGGCGGTGACACAGTGTACGCCGGCCCCCTGTATGTCCAGTTTGAGGATTCCGATTTTCACGCCTATCATGAGAGTATGAAGCGGCTCAGCGCTCTGGCTCCGGATTTGGAGTTGGTCCTGCCAGGCCACAACCTGACGCCTTTGGAGCCTGAGATCTTGGTGGAGATGGCGGAGGGGTTTGAGCAGATAGCGGCGGCCCGGGCCGTATGTCAGACGACGGACTCTGCGTGGGGACCGCTGCGAAAGTATGAGTTCATGCGATTCTCCGTCCTCCTGCCGCGAGAGACTTAAGCCGTAGCTAGTGGGAGCGTGAAGGATCGATAGGGCGAGGCCTGGGGCCAAGTCCCTGGGGAACATAAGCCGACAGACTGATCGAAGGAGAATCGAATGGCCGAGGAGCAAGCGTACAAAGTCCAGCTGAGAGTGATTGAGCAAAAGGGAACTTGTGGCTTTGGGCACAAAGAGGGGGATGTCATCGTCTTCGACGGCCGCACGGTTGACGGTGAGATCTGCTTCAGCGCACTCTGCACTATCATACCCAAGGTATACGCCATGCGATATGGGGCTGAGTTCCCCTGGGTCGAGGATAAGGACGTAGCCACCCATGCCTGCCCCGACGGCTACAACCCCGTGATCTTCGAGGTGAGGAGGTTGAGGGAATAGGGTCAGGCTGGAGGGTAGACCTCCAGCATCTGAGCGAGCTCGTAAAGAGTGAGGTCCACTTCCTTCTTGCCTTTGACGACTTTCTCCAAGTCGGTGGCGACTATCTCGGAGCCGAAGAGGCCCACCATCTTGCCGTAGTTGCCCCGTACGAGCTGTTCAACCGCCGCGACGCCCAGGCGGGTTCCCAGGAGGCGATCGAAAGCGGTTGGCGAACCTCCACGCTGGATGTATCCCAAGATGCTGACGCGGACCCCAAAACCGAGTTCCTTACCTCGCTCCGTGAGGTACCGGTCGATAGTACGACAATCGGGCTCGGCTCCCTCGGCGATCACAACGATGAAATGGGCTTTTCCCTTGCCGTAGGCTTCTTTCATCAGTTCGAGGATCTGCTCACAGCTTGAGGGTGCTTCAGGAATGACTATCGCTTCGGCTGCACCGGCCATGCCGACCATGAGGGCGAGGTAGCCCGAGTCGCGCCCCATGGTCTCTACCAGGAAGGCCCGTCGATGGGAGGTGGCAGTATCTTTTATCTTGTCAATGGCTCTCAGGGCAGTATTCATGGCGGTGTCAACGCCCAGGGCCATGTCCGTGAAAGGAACGTCGTTGTCGATGGTCGCGGGCACACCCGCGACGGGGAACCCTTGCTCGTGCAAGCGCAGCGCCCCTTTCAAGGAACCGTCCCCTCCAATGATGACCAGCACGTCTATTCTGTGTTTCTTCAGGCTACGCAGGCCCTGCTCCTGTCCTGCTCCGGTTTTGAATTCCTCTGTACGCGCAGTCTGAAGGATAGTTCCACCTCTGTGGCTGATACCGCCCACAAAATGCCCGTGCATGGGCTTGACCTCTCCTTCCATGAGCCCAGCATAACCACGGCGTATGCCTACCACATTCATATCGCGGGACAACGCCGTCCTCACCACAGCTCTGATACACGCGTTCGTGCCGGGAGCATCGCCCCCGCTGGTCAATACACCTAGCGTTTTCATCTGCACCTCCGGAGATTGTACCGCAAGAACTCGTTGTGGCCGGAGCTAGAAGCTGGTAAGGGTCAGGGACCCTGAATCGTCTCAACTCTAAGGCAGCCTTCCCCCAGTAGATCCGTGATCGCTTTCTCAAGGGCTGGGGAATATCTGGTGGGGTCATTAGGGAAAATCAACTGCACCGTTTGGCTGTCGCGAGGCACGTAGAGGTTGAAAAGGTCTTCCCCAGGGTGGCTTGTCAACAACGAGTGAATCTCACCAAGGAGCCTGACATCTTCTTCCTGGTCGCCACTACGAGGGATGCTGATATGCAGCTGATGACGGGCTCTGGGCGGTGAGCTTTCCTCTTCCTCTTTGGCATCTTCTGTCCAGGAGTGATAATCCACGGCCGACTCGCAGATCACTTTTGCTTCATCTTCCCTGACCTGAACTTTGCCTCTGACCAGAAGTACGTTGTCCGGCTGCCATAGTTGCTGTGTCTTCTCATAGGCGTTGGGGAAGATGACTACTTCTACGCCACCGTGCAGATCCTCGAGTTGCGCGAAGGCCATCGGCTTGTCGTTCTTGGTTGTGATACGACGTACTCTCGACACCATCCCAGCGATGATCACCGTCTGCCTGTGCAGGCTCTTGTCTATCTGACCGCAGAACGCAGTGATATCCTTTTCCAAACTCGTAGCTATTCGCTGTAGAGGGTGCTCGGAGACATACAGACCCAGCAGTTCCTTCTCCCATGACAGTTCTCTGCGGCGAGGTACTTCCGGGCCGTCGCCTATGTCCAATGATAGGCCAGGCTCCACGCCCAGGGCGAACAGGCTCATCTGCCCTATCTCCTGCGCATGATGAGCCTGCTGGCTGATGCCCATCATTGTATCTATGCAATTCAGCAGGTGCCCTCTGGGGGCCAGTTCATCCAGTGCGCCGCAACGGACCAGACTATCCAGAGCCCGACGGTTTACTTGCCGCAAGTCCACACGACGGCAGAAGTCATTGATGTCTTTGAAAGGTCGGTCCTGGCGCCCTTTCAGAATGGCCTCGACAGGCCCTTGGCCCACGTTCTTCACCGCTCCCAGACCAAAACGTATACCCCGCACCGGCTCAATCTCTCCATCCCCGCTGGGTTCGGGAGGCTGGTCCCCAATCGTGAAGTGCAGGTCGCCATGACTAACACTGGGGGGCCACACAGGGATGCCCATGCGGCGACAGTCGGCCACCTCGAGGGCAACTTTGTCGCTGTCGTCCTTATCTGCGGTGAGCAGGGCGGTCATGTATTCCACCGGATAGTTGGCCTTCAGACAAGCGGTCTGACAGGTGATGACAGCGTACGCTGCGGCGTGAGCCTTGTTGAACCCGTACCGCGCGAAGTACTCGATCATCTTGAAGATCTCTTTGGTCGTCTCCTCGGCCATGCCTTCCGCGACTGCTCCCTGGATGAATTTCTCCCGCTGGGCCTCTAATTCCTTGGCCTTCTTCTTGCCAATAGCGTGACGGAACATGTCGGCCTCGCTGGTGTTGAAACCAGCCAGTTCGCGTGCTATGCGGATGATCTGCTCCTGATAGACGATTACCCCGTACGTTTCCTCCAGGATCGGTTCCAATTCAGGGATGAGATATGTGATGGGCATCTGCCCGTGTTTCCTTTTGATGAACTCAGAGATGTATTCCATGGGTCCGGGACGGTACAGGGCGATAGTAGCCATCACGTCGCCGAAGCAGCTGGGTTGTAGATCACGAAGTACGCGACGCATCCCTGGGCTCTCTACCTGGAAGATACCGGTCACTTCGCCGGCCGAGAGCAAGCGATACAGCTTCGGATCCTCAAGCTCGAGATCCTCAAGTGTGAGCTCCACGCCACGCGTTTCTCTGATCAGGTCCAAGGTCCGTTGAATGACGGTCAAGGTCGACAGCCCCAGAAAATCTATCTTCAGGAGGCCTATGCGCTCTAGTTCACCCATCGCGTACTGGGTGATGAGTCCGTCGCCTTTGATCGCCCTCTGTAAGGGTACATACTGAGTGAGAGGTTCATCGGTGATCACCACGCCAGCGGCATGAGTGGAAGCGTGCCTGACAACGCCCTCCAGACTCTTCGCTGCCCCTGTCAGATCGCGGATATAGACGTGTTCTTCGTGGAGTTCTTGCAGTTCGGATACGGTTTCCAGCGCCTTGTCGATAGACGCGCCGAAAGGGATCAACTTGGCTACTCTGTCGACCTCCCCCGGGGGTAAGTCGAGGGCTCTACCTGCATCGCGGACTGCTGCACGGGCAGCCATGGTTCCGAAGGTGATGATCTGAGCTACGTGATCGTGGCCGTACTTCTCGACCGCATACGCGATGACCTCTGCGCGGCGATCCTCGGGGAAATCCATGTCTATGTCAGGCATGGTACGGCGTCCTGGGTTCAGGAATCGTTCGAAGAACAAACCATGCTCGAGAGGATCCAGATCCGTGATGCCAAGACAATAGGAAACGATGCTCCCCGCCGCAGACCCTCTGCCTGGACCCACCAGGATGCCTCTACTTTCGGAGAAGCGGATCAGGTCCCAAACTATGAGGAAGTAGGCGGCGAAGTCCATCTCCCTTACCAGATCAAGCTCATGCTGAAGCCGGGCCTCGATGTCCGAAGTGACGTGCGAGTATCGTTTAGTCAGACCTTCTTGACAGAGATGGGTGAGGTAGCTCTCGGTGGTGAAGCCGTCGGGAACCTCGAACGGGGGCAGGCGAAAGGTATCGAATTCGAACTTGAGGTTGCACCGCTCAGCGATGCTCAGAGTGTTGGTCAAGGCGTGTGGAACCTCTCGAAAAAGAACTGCCATTTCGTCAGCGCTTCTCAGATGATAACCTGTGCCCTGCATCCTCATTCGGTTGGGATCGTTGACGGTGGTATTGGTTTGGATGCACAGGAGGAGTTCCTGTGCCTGGGCGTCCTGCTCTCGGACGTAGTGCACATCATTCGTGGCCACGAGGGGGATATCCAAGTCTTGGGAGATTGCTATCAACCCCTCGTTGACGCTCGCCAACTCGGGGATGTTGTGCTCCTGCAACTCCAGGTAGAATCTCTCGGGACCGAAAAGGTCTCGGTACCAGGCCGCCGCTCGACGGGCGGCTTCAGGATTGTCCTCGTTAACCAGACGAGGGACCTCTCCACTACCACAGGCTGACAAGGCTATCAGACCCGCGGTATGCTGGGACAGAAGTTCCTTGTCTATACGTGGTTTGTAGTAGAACCCTTCGAGATGGCTTTCGGTCGTCAGGTGTAGCAGATTCTGGTAACCTGTCTCGTTCTCGGCCAAGAGAACAAGGTGATACGGTTTGGAACCTCTCTGGTGGCGACGGCTATGCATGCTCTCGCGGGCCACATACATCTCGCAGCCGATGATGGGCTTGATCCCGCGCTCCACAGCCCGTTGATAGAAGCCGAGAGCAGCGTACATCACTCCGTGATCGGTGATGGCCAGGGCGTCCATGCCCAGTTC
>JAUWYD010000103.1 GCA_030616025.1 Chloroflexota bacterium | reverse complement strand
CGCTACGGTCGCGAGGGAGCGGAACTTGGAATTCTTATGAACACCCATCACGTGCAAGCCTCCACCTTTGAGCTGGTTTCGATGGTAGAAGGCTATTCTGAACTAACGATGCGTGAACTAGCCAGGGCATGGAGTGACGCTCCGGTATATCCTCAACTCTTTGAGATGGACTATCTGGTCCTCAAGGACGGCTCCCAAAAAGGTGTGAATAGAGAGGAGACGATAGAGCTCGTGCCTATCATATTAAGTGGCAAGTCTCCCTTTCTAAGCGAAGTGTTCGAGGTGGCCCAGCAATACCCTCTGCCCGACGGCGACACAGCGTATCTCTACCGGAAGAAGTTCCACCTGGACGAGGAGTGTAGGGACGATGACTACCGGGCACTGGCCTACGATCTGGAGGCCCTTGGTAGAGGTGACGAGGCTATCATCTTCGAGATCCCTGAACAGATCGAGGTCTTCGCTCGCCACTATCGGGGCGGCGGAACACCTTATCCCCTGCCTCGCCAACATCCCCTGCCCGAGAACGCCACAGTGCTAGAATTAGAGACCATCGCTGCTGACCATGACATGATATTTGCACTCCTCTGCCAGGAAGAGCAGGTTGACCCGGGTCACTTCGTTGAGAACTGGCTCAATCGACGTGGATACCCTGCTCTGAGTTCTTGGTATGGCCCTGTACGCTTGGTGGCCTACGCCTCTCCTTTGGCCACAGACAGCTACGACTTCTCCAATTGTGTACAGGCACGCTTCGGTGACGCCATAACTCTCTTGGGATATGATCTGCACAGTGAGGAAGCAAGACCTGGTCAAATACTCCGCGTCACGCTCTTTTGGAAAGCAGATGACTTGGTTCAAGAGGACTATAAGGTCTTCGTACATCTGCTGGATGCTCAAGGCCAGGTATTGGCCCAGCACGACAGTCAACCGGTGGGAGGCTCAATGCCAACCAGTAGCTGGCCAGTCGGAGAGACCGTTTCTGATAACCATGGAGTTGTTGTGCCGCGGGGCATGCCCTCTGGCGAGTATCGACTGGTTCTTGGCATGTATGATCCTCAGACGGGGCGACGCCTTTCGATCGTGCGCACTGGCGAGCCAGCCGGGGATAGCTTATTGCTAGCTCACATTGGAGTTGAGGAAAGATAGGCGTGGAAGAAAGGCGCACTAGGGGTGATTTCGTCCGACGTAGGGTGAGGCGTTTCGTCGGCTCTCATTGGACCGTATTGGCTCTGGGGCTACTAATCCTCATCCAAATTGCCATTAACTGGTTGTGGCTTTCGACGAACGTAGTCGTGCTGGGCTGGGACAGGCCTCGCCATCTGATAGAGAGCCTGGTCTACAACGACTTGTTGAAACAGGCGGATTTCCGCTCGCTGTTCAGAGCCATCACGTATAGCGGCTACTACCCTCCACTGTTCCACCTGTCGGTCGTGGGCTTCTACCGCCTGTTCGGCCCGTCTATGGATGTTGCGGCAGCGGTCAACTTCGTGCACCTGATCGTCTTGCTCATCTCGTCTTATGGGATCGGTCGCGAGATCGGGGGCAGGGGCGTCGGCATTCTCGCCGCTTTCATCACATCTTCTTTGCCCATGGTGTTCGCCATGTCGCGGTACACATATATAGAGTTTGCCCTGACAGCTATGGTGACCCTCAGCATCTGGCTATTGCTTTTGAGCCGCGGGTTCACCAGCAAACGGTATTCCTTGCTCTTCGGGCTAAGCGTGGGGCTCGGTCTCCTGACCAAGTGGACTTTCTCCCTCTTCGTCTTCCCGGCCCTGACGATTGTCCTTCTGAGGGCAGGGTCACTGTCCGGGTTGCGAAAAGGGGTGCGTTCTTTCTCACTGGAGAAGAGATGGCTCGCAGTGTCTGTGGGGGTGGGGTTGATACTGACCCTGAGCTGGTACCTACCGAACGTCCAACGGGTATCGGAGTTATCGCTCAATAGCTTGCTTGTACCCGCCTCTTGGTTTCTGCTCGGGGGTATGATCTACTTCACCAAGGAAGCCAGTGAACGCGGTGGTAACCTGGCAGGGGCGCTGTTCGTGGCCGCGGTTGTGGCTGGCTCCTGGTATCTGACCAGGATCGATTTCGTGGATCACGCTTTCCTCATCGCTTGGGGGCGACCAGAACGCCACACGTGGGCCTTTGAGTACTATTGGGACCGCCTGGTAAGCGAGCATTTCTCCCTTCCTTATATGATCCTATTGATAGCAGCGGGTGTCGGACTGTTGGTTCTTAGGGGAAAGGCGCTCGCCAAGTCGGCCTACCGGCGCGGGGCATGGCGTAGCGACCTGTTCTTACTGGCAGTTTGGATCGTGGTCCCTTACCTGGTTTTCTCTTTCCGCCCCAGTTCGCGACACTCTCGCTTCCTTACGCCCATCCTCCCGGCGGCTGCGGTGATAATGGCTTATGGCTTGTCCAAGGTAAGGCTCCATGCGGCGAGGATGCTTGCCATCGCTGCGGTGGTGCTCTTTGGGAGCCTTCAGTGCTTGGCCCTCTCCTTCGACGGGCTGGGATGGGTTCGGCATGCGGCGGTGGTTGAACTACCGGCAGTGGGACAGGTCGACTTCTTAGCTCACAATGTGCAGAATCAATTGCCCAGTTCGGGACCGACAGATCGCGGATTCTGGATCGTGCCTGCTGTGCTCGAGTACGTGGCCACGCACGGGGAGGGGGCTGAGCCAGTCGAGCTCGGCCTGTTGATTAATACCCAGCAACTTAACGAACAGCATTTTCAGTACATCATCTATACTGACTATCAGGGGCAGATCAGGACGCGCGAACTGGCTCTCAACCTGCCGAACCAGCCGGTCTATCCGCAACTGAACGAAGTGGGCTACCTATTGCTGATGAGCGACCATCCGGCCCATCGCATACATCCCGACTCGCTGAGGATAGTAGAGATCTTTCTGAACGACCCTCCTCCGGAGTTCCAGGAAGCTTTCCGCCTGATCCAGAGCTACCCCTTGCCAGATGGAAGGGTGGCCTATCTGTACGAGAGAAGGGGCACCCTGGCGGCTGCGGGAAGCGGGAAAGGCCCCTCACTGTTGGCCGGTGCTCACATGCTGGACTCGCGCGCAGGCCCAGGGGCTGGATCTGTGGCTGATCTCGGTCCCATGTGCGGGGAACAACGTTCGGTTCAGGAGTGTGACCGCCGCCCGTGGAAATGGCGCACTGGGGCTTGAGACTGTGAGGTGGTATGGCGCCAATCGCGTGGTCAGTTCAGAGTCTCCCTGTCAAGTATTCGGGAGGCGGAATAACGATCACATCGTGGCGGGAGAGATAGCACGGCTTCATGAGCTTTGGCGCTGCGGAGAGTGACTCTGTCAACTTGAATCGTGAGAGATTGTCCTGGCCTCTTCTGTGGGCTCTGATAGCCTTGTACATCGTGGTCTTTGGTGCCGTGACGATATTGAAGCACCAGGCTTTCCAGACCACTGCCTTCGACCTTGGTACCATGGACCAGGCGATCTGGAACACGAGTCAAGGGCGGATTCTGCGAGTTACCATTCAACCGGGAGTGGACATCCGGCTCGCTGGGCACGTAGAACCCATCTTGCTGGCAATCTCCCTCTTCTATCTTCTGTACAGCGACCCTCAAATTCTACTGGCCCTGCAAACTGTTGTCGTCGCCCTGGGAGCCTTGCCCATCTACCTGCTGGCGAGAGAGCGCTTGAATAGTAGCGTTGCTGCTCTTGTTTTCGCCACGTCTTTCCTGCTTTTCCCTGCTTTAGAAGCCGCCAACATGTTTGATTTTCATAGTGTGACGTTGGCTGCCACCTTTCTGGCTTTCGCTTTCTACTTTGCCAAGAGAGAAGGAGGCAAAGGTTGGTTCCTAACTTTCATTGTCTTGACTCTGAGTTGCCGTGAGGACATGTCTCTCCTCGTGGTGATGATGGGACTATTCCTGGTTCTCAGATGGAGGGGTCTGAGGTGGCGGGGCCCTTTCAGAAGCCCTTTGACCCTTGACCGGGAGAACTTGCCTCTGGGCGTGGCGACCCTGATTATCGGGGCTTCTTGGTTTCTTGTCGCTGTCTTCGTCATCCCCTCCTACTTCAGCGCGTCCGGCCAGCACTCTCAATGGGACCGATATGGCTACCTGGGGGAATCTCCCTTGGAGATGCTGGGCACGCTGCTCTTCCGACCAGACATCGTGTTGCAGCACCTGCTGACCAAGGCAAACCTGAGCTATTTGCTGGGTTTACTCTCGCCTACAGCCTTCCTCTCTCTTCTGGCTCCACAGTTTCTACTGCTAGGGCTGCCAACGCTATTGATGAATCTTCTAAGCACCTATGCCCCAATGCATACCTTAGGTCCTTTTCACTACGCTGCACCTTTGGTGCCCTTCTTCATCATTTCGAGCATATATGGCACCGCTTTGCTGGCCAAGGCGTTGGCTGGTCGTATTCGTGTTGCGGAGGCGAGGGTGGTTCAGGGTCTCTCATGTTTGGTCCTCTTGTCAACCCTTGTCGTTCATTATTATCGAGGATTCAGCCCCATGGCTGCTGGTTTCGAGATGCCCCTTGTGACCGCTCATGAGCAGCTTGCCGAGGGGTTCTTCAGTTCGATCCCTCCAGGCGCCGCTGTGTCTGCTCAGTCCCGCTTGGTGCCTCATCTGAGCCAGCGGGAGCGGATATACATGTTCCCTCGCGTTGAGGATGCCGAGTACGTGTTCATCGATGTGACCGAGGACTCCTGGCCCATTCACCCCAACGACCAATGGGACCTTTACCAATCTCTTGTGAACGAGGAGGGGTTCGGAGTCGTCGCTGCTGAGGACGGGTACATTCTCCTCCGCAGAGGGCACTCAGGAGGCAGCGAGCTGCCAGATAGCTTCTACTCCTTTGCTCGTCGCCACGATCCGCAGATCGAGCATCCCACCGTTGTGGAGTTTGGCGACGTTCTCCGGTTGCTGGGATTCGATCTGGTGCAGGAGGAGGGCGAGACTAGCTTGTCCCTCTACTGGGAAGCCCTTACTCCTTTGGACAGTGATTACCGCATATATCCTTTCTTCTACGATGAAGCGGGAAGGATCGTGGAGGATACCACTTTGCGCCCGATGACCACGGCGATCTGGTATCCGACGAGCAAGTGGCAAACAGGGGAGACTGTGCTGATGCAGACACTACGCTGGGATGTGGGAGGCGATTTCAACATCGGCCTGGGGGTGATCGACGGCTGGGACTGGGAACAGCAAGCGCAAAGGCTGCCCGCCCGAGTGACAACCTCGACAT
>JAUWYD010000307.1 GCA_030616025.1 Chloroflexota bacterium | reverse complement strand
CGGTCAACTGGAACAGTCCACTCCCATCGGGACGCATGAGATACACCTGACTGGGGCCATAGCGATCGGACACGAACGCGATCATGTCGTCATCGGGAGCCCACCGAGGAGAGCGATCGCCTCCTACAGACGCGGTGAGATTGATCCTCTCCTGGGACCCAGGATCCGTGACCCAGATGTCCGTGCCTGCTCCAATGGCGGTGGAGGCGAAGAGCAGCAAACCAGCGCTGCTGCACGATGGCTCGCGCTCTTGCTCCGGCCCACTGGTGAGACGCGCCAGCTCACGGCCGTCAGTGCGCATGGTGTAGATCTCGTAGTTGCCATCGCGATCAGTAGCGAAGGCGATGCGACCTGGCGGGACGACCTGTACGACGGAAGGGGACGACGCAAGGATCGCACCTGATAGATCGTATACCTTGACCGAGAACTGATGTCGCCCCTGCCCTTGGGCCACCCAGGAATGGCTAATCGGCCAGGTTGTCATCGTTTCGCCCTCCGGACTGGTTATCGTCTCGACTAGGACCCCATCAGCCCACAACTCGGACCTGATCAGGTTCTGACCAGTCGCCAACGCCCGGATGCTGACGGTCTCCCTCTCAGAGGTGAGAGAGCCGTCCGGCGGTGAGACAACCACCACCCTCGAAGCGCGAGGAGTAAGGAAGATCCGATCCACCATCAGTAGGAACAGGGCCCCGCAGACCAAGAGTGCCGCAAAGCTCATCAGAGCCAGTATGCGCCTTTCGCGAGATGTCAATGGCCTGTTCACACCACACCAGCCTACCCGCGCGACAGCTAGATTGTATCCGTCCGGCCGACAAAACACAATCGCAGAGACCTTCATCAAGACCTCTGCGATCATGATTATCTGTGCCTATTCTGGCTAGTGCCGTTGAGGCTCTGTCTATCCCTTGAAGGTTATGCCGTCAATGTTCAGAAGGACCTCTCGGCCCGCCGTCGGCCACTTCTTCCACAGTCTGATGAACAGGGTCAGGCTGTTGGCTTCTGCCTTGACGTTCATACAGAACGAGTCCATCTCGTCGCCGGGCTCGGTCCGAGGATGAACTGTGTCCCAAGGGACGTCGGTCCAATCCTCCGCACTCAGTGCTGACCAGTCGGTGCCACCGTCGTGATCAATTCCCACATTGGCCACGTAGCCCCAGCCTATCGAGTCTGGGTCTCCCCACAGTGACCGCAACATCCCATGCAAGCAGAGCTCATAGGTGGTGCCCGCATTGACAGACAGCGTCTGATAGACCCCCGCGACTCGATTCGGCTCTGGGGCCCCGCTGGAGATGGTGTTGATCTCGACCAACTGCGAGTGCGTGCCGTCGTAGACCACGGGGGCCCAGGTGTCGTCATGAAAGCTGGCCGTCATGTCGCCACCATTGTCGAACTTGTGCCAGCCGTATGCCACACCGTCCACCCCAAATCCCCCCTCGAAATCGCCATTAGCGACCAGATTGTCCGCTGGCCCAGCGATGGAAGGAAGGACGAGGAAGCCTACAACCAAAGCGGATAACGCCAGAAGGGTTCCTATTCCTAATCGGATTCTCATAGCTCCTCCCTCAACATACGTTCGATAATCCCGACAGTTGCGCCATCCTGCCGGCAAATACTGGCCAACTGCGCCATTGGCCACTCGCTTGGGCTACCGCACCTCTCAGGGCGGAAACCCCTTTCAAGCCGTTGAGACATCACCTCCTCTCGGGAAATGTCTACAAGTTGCTGCAACATGATCGTGCGATCCCACGCCTCTGGCCGCGGAAGCGCTTGCGCTCAATCGCAACAGCGTGACAGAATCATCTGTGAAGTAGTATACCACAGTTCTCATGTTCCCGCAACACCTGGAGAGCCTTCCGGTCGGAAGGCGGCTATCTGGCGTGTCCACTCAGAAGACAGGCTTGCAAAGGATCTCGCTGACGCGCAGATCGAAGAAGTCCTGCGCATTGGCCGCTCGCAAGATGGCCGCCGTGTCCGCACCACGATCGGTACCTGCGATAGCCAGCACCGGCTCGTCTGTGCGAATCAATCCCGCGTCGGCGGCCATGAGCGTTATCTCACAAGCCACCTTCATCCCTTCACCAAAGATGCGCAGCGTGTAACCAATGATCTCATCTAGCTGATATGTGTTCAGTTTGCGGCGAACGGCCCGGTTGACCCCACCGAAAGCGTGCTGGCAAGTCAGCAAATGGGCCCCCAGAGCAAGTATCTGGCGCCTGTTCTCCTCGCTCAGTTGCTGAGTGTTCGGCCCGCCGAAGCCGGTGGAATGGGTCACCACCACTAGATGATGGCCTTTGAAGATCTCGGCGGCCCGTAGACCTGTCTCACCCCCTGTGCTGGCTATTACTATCTGCCGAACACCCAACTCCTCAGCACGTTCCTTGGCAACCTCAAGGGTGCGTTCTGTGTTCTCCCTGCCAGGCCTGTCGAAATACGTGATCTTATCCGTGCTGTGAGCCATCGTACCCTCCCTTCTTCGACTGCCAGCGCCTCAGCATGTCTCGTCAACATCCGAATAGGACACTCTGTTGTCGTCTTGAGCCACTCGTAACACAACCCCCAA
>JAUWYD010000297.1 GCA_030616025.1 Chloroflexota bacterium | reverse complement strand
GTAAAAGGCGGACACACATCCCACGAAGTATAGAACTTCGGCCCCCTTCTTGGCCTCGATGTCCTCCGGCATGTGTTCCAGGTTCTCGGCCCAGATCAGCCGTGTCTCGTTGTCGTCCCCCGAGATATTGTACTGCGTTGTCACCCTCTCCCGCAGCATGCCGATGCCATCGGGTACTTCCAACCCCTCCTTCACCGCATACTGCTTCAGCATCAGCATCGTCTCAGTCAGATCAATGCCCCTTGGACAGCGCACGGTGCAGGCTTTGCAGGTGGTACACAGCCAGAAGGTACGGCTATTCACCACTTCATCTTTCAGACCCAACTGGACCAGCTTCCACAACTGCCGCGGTGTATAGTCCATAGCATAAGCCGTGGGACATGAAGCGGAACACGTGCCACACTGGATGCACGTGCGCAGCACGTCAAGATCCGGTGTGATCCTAGATCCAAACTCGAAGTCCACTTCTTGGGCCGTGAAATCCAAAACGTCTGTGGACATGTGTGGTTAGGCTCCTTTCTCCTGCTCCTCTTGCCCGCGGAGCAACGCGTTTATCCACTCGGCGGGAACGAGTTCAACCGCCTCGAGGTCATGGAGGCGTCTCATTTCGTTGATCTCTTCACCGATGGTCAGCGCATATCCTGACTGGAGAACCCTTGCGGAATTGGTCCTGTGCCCGGGTGGAGGCTCTTCCCCCCGTCTTTTCTCCATCATAATGGCATGAATGTCTACGCCCTGGGGACAGACTTCCTGACAGCGCCAGCACGAGGAACAGAGCCAACTAGAGTAGTTATCCTCTCCAAGAAGGAAAGAGGTTATGGAATGAGCACCCAGCCTCTCTACGATGCACACTTCACGGCACAGGCCACACTTCGTGCAATCCTCTAATAGCGAATCCAGGCCTCCAACCGTCACGGCGAGCTCCCCAGAAGCTTCCCTGCCATAGCGGGTCCGACACCCAGTTCCGCTGGATCGATACCCATAGCCAAACCCAGTAGCTGCGGCAGGGTCAACACCGGCATCCTGGATTCCGCACGACCCTCGTTCATCAGGCCCTGAAACCGTTCCAGCAATAGCTGGCAGTTGCCACAAGCGTCTACTAACACGTCCGCCCCTGTAGCAGAGCTCAGTTTCCGCTGACCAGCCTCAAGACCTAGTTGCTCATCCACCAGATACAGAGTCGAACCGCAACAATCGTACTCCGCGTCGTAGGGTACAACCTCCGCCCCGGTCAACTCCACGATGGAGCGCATGGCCTGGGGCTGAAGGGGATCGTCGAAACCAAGGACTTCGTGAGGTCGAAAGGCCTGGCAGGGGTGCGTCAACGCGACCTTCAGCGACAACTCCGCCTTCACTTTGTCCCTCAACCCCTCCAGTTGCTCGCTGAGGACCTGAACCAAGTGTGTGACCCTCGTGCCTCCCTGGAAGTGCAATCCAATCTCATCCAGTTTGTCATTCACCAGAAGGCGGAGGGAGGGATCCCGCAACGCTACGTCAGCCCGCAGCAGACTGCTGGTGCAGTTGCCACAAAGGGTCAAGACGGGGAACCCCATCCTCTCGGCGAGACTGAGATTGTAGGCCGCAAGGTAGAGCCATTTGTCGGTGAAGGACTCAAGCGGAGCTCCGCAACAGGCGGCATAGGCGATACTTGCCACAGAGATGTCCAGTTCCCTCAGCACCCTTCTGGCGGCCTTCTCGTACTGAGGCATGCGCTGGAGAACCAGACAGCCTGGGAAGAGCGCCATCCTCCCCACAGGTCAACCAACCACTACCTTGGCGAAATCCGTCGGCTCGACCCCCGGGGATTCTATGCCGTTCTCCTCATAGAACTGAATGATCGTCTCCTCGACCTCAGCTTCCTTCCTGCCGACCAGCACCTGTGAAAGATCGGTCAACTTGTCAGCCGGGTAGAAGAAGAAGTCACCCGAAAGGGCAAGGGAGGTGATGGCGCCGTCTGCGATCTCCACATCACCACGGATGAGGCCCCCTGGAGCCTTGTGAACGAGGTGTTTCACATCCACGCCAGACGCGATTCTGACCGTCCGTCCTTCCATCGGTCTGCCTATCTTGTACAGCCACTCCTCGTTCAAGAACTTGGGGGCTAATCTAGACACCTCATTCCGCAACTCCTCGTCCACCTCTGCCCGGAGCAAAGGTCCCAAGAGCTTCTCGAAGTTACGGGCCAGGCTGGCATTGAGTGACTCCCCCAGGGGCGCCTCACCCAACTCCCGTTTGATCGTGGTCAGGTTCTCCCGCATGCTCTTGTAGACCTTGTCGCGGAACTTCTCGTCAGGCACCTTCAGCACTCGGCTCATCATCTCGTAGTTGAAGTCAACGATCAGGTTGCCCACGAGGATCACGTAGTCGCCTATTTCCGCCGCACCATTGCCAGATATCTTTCGCTTCTGGGTAACAATATCGTTGACCGGTTTGTATTCCGCCGGAATGCCTATCTCTCGATAGGTTTCGATGGGGGGCTCCAAGAACTTTCGATAGAAGGAGGCCTTATCTGCGGGTGCCAAGGGGTTGTCCCTGTGTATAATCAACTGGTAGAACAATTGGTCGCCATCCAGATAGACTCCCCCTCCTCCCACCTCCCGTCGGAACACGGGGATGTCATTGGCCCGGCAAAACTCCACGTCCACTTCCTTCTCCAGGTCCTGGTGATATCCGATGCAGACGTAGGGAGAGGCAGGAGAGAGCAGCACCAATGCCTCCCTGTGCAGCCGAGGCAAAGCGTGGTA
>JAUWYD010000232.1 GCA_030616025.1 Chloroflexota bacterium | reverse complement strand
CTGGACATATTCTACGAACTGTATGGTGAGGGGGACCCCATACTCTTGCTTCATGGGTTTGGGCGCACTGGCCGGAGTGACTGGAAGCACCAGATTCCCGTCCTTGGTGAAAGGTTCCAGCTCATCGTTCCCGATCTGAGGGGACACGGTCGAACTGACCATCCGGAGACCATTACCGGGCCAGCTTTCTTCCAACTTGCGACGTCTGATGTGGTGGGACTGGTCCCTTCTCTAGACCTCGGGCCAGCCCATGTGTGCGGCTTCAGCATGGGTTCTTCGCTTGCCACCTGGTTCTACTTTGCTGACCCCTCTTTGGTCAAGTCCCTCATTTTGGTGTCGGCCGCAGCCAGGATCAACCGGGACATTGCGCCGGGTCTTTTCGAACTCTGGGAGAGCATGAGAGACCCTGACAGCATCGATTCGGGATGGGCGAGGGGGCTCGCTCGTCTACACGGAGAGGAGCGGTGGCGCGTTCTCCTGCGGAACTACAGCGCGGCCGTCATAGCTCGTCTCGAAGAGGACGAAGAGATCGCCTACCGCCGCGCGAATGAGATCACATGCCCGACCCTCATCATTTGTGGTGGCAGGGACTCGGTCAGTCCGCCGCTGCTATCCGAGGAGCTTCATGCCGGCATCCCCGATTCCGAGTTGGTGATGCTTGATTGCGACCATTGGGTGCCGGGGCTGCTCCCACAAGAGTTCAACGAGACGGTCTTGGGCTTTCTGAACCGCCGCTTCCCCGGCGATGGCTCGGCGTGACACGGCGGACGCAGCCAAGGGATGTGTGAACCCATGAGGCTACTTATCGCGACCAGGAACCCGGGCAAGCTCAAGGAGTACGAGCAACTCCTGGCTGGCCTGCCTGTCACTCTCACCTATCTGAGCGGGGAAGGCATTGCCCACGAAGTGGAGGAGACGGGCGAGACCTTCGCCGACAACGCAATCCATAAGGCCGAAGAGTACGCGCGCATCAGTGGTCTTCTCACTCTGGCGGATGATTCAGGCCTGGAGGTGGACGCACTAGAGGGAGGCCCCGGAGTGCAATCGGCCCGGTATGCCGGACCTCGAGCCACTGATGAAGACAGGTACCAGCTCCTGCTGGAAAGGATGCGAGACGTGCCTCGGCAGGAGCGAGGGGCGCGCTTTCGCTGCGTGATTGCGGTGGCTGAACCAGAGGGTGGGGTGTGGACCACGGAAGGCAAGTGTGAGGGTGTGATAGCACTTGCGCCGAAGGGGGAGCATGGCTTCGGCTACGATCCTGTCTTCCACCTGCCAGATCAAGAGCAGACCATGGCGCAGCTTGCCCCTGAGGTCAAGAACCGCATGAGCCATCGAGCGAGGGCCGCTCAGGAGATCAGGCCTATCCTGGAGAGGATTCTGAGGAGGCAACATGTATCAGGTTCGTGTTAAGCGCCATTTCGATGCCGCCCACGCACTTCGGGGATACAGCGGCAAATGCGAAGCCTTGCATGGGCATCGCTATCAGGTGGTGGTCTGCCTCGAGGCCGAGGAACTGGATGAAATCGGCTTGGCCTATGACTTCACGGCCTTGAAGACGGCCTTGCAACCGATCATCGAGCGCTTCGACCATGCGTACCTGAACGAGTTACCGCCCTTCAACGAGCTGAACCCTAGTTCGGAGAATATCGCTCGGCTGATCTATGAGGAGCTTGAGGCGTTCGTCGAGGGAGCGCAGCTGAGCGCTGTCGAAGTCTGGGAATCCCCAGATGCGTGGGTGACGTACTCGGCAACCTCGGGTTGACGTCCTTTACTTTCTCGCTTCATCGTGGTATAATGAGTCTGCCTGGTGGCGTCTCGGCACGCGCTGGCAGGGCGTTTGTGTGCCGGCTTTGGGTTCACGGGAACGCACGCATGAGCAGAAGATTCAGGTTGCAGGGGCTGGTAGCCCTGATTGTGTTGGTGGCTCAACTGAGTCTCTTGGTTGCGCCTGTCCAGGCAACGCCCAGGGCCGCCGATCCGGTGGTGCACATCGTACGATGGGGCGAGACCCTGTACCTGATAGCTCGACGGTATGGCGCCACGACCAGCGCCATCGCTAGTGCAAACAACCTGCGCAACCCCAATTTCGTCTATGCGGGCCAACGATTGATTATCCCCACCAATGGGTTTTCGCCATCGGCAGGGACCACCAGCATATACATTGTGCGACGAGGCGACACCCTCCGTATCCTCGCTGCACGGTACGGAACCACCGTCAGCTACCTGGCGAGCGTGAACGGGCTCCGCAATCCCAACTTCATCTGGGTGGGGCAGAGGCTCAAGGTGCCATCTTCGTCGGCAACGACCCCGCCTACTCAGGCTCAAGGCTCGACCGTCATCCACGTGGTGCGGCGAGGGGAGATTCTAGCCCGCATCGCGCAGAGGTACGGGACTACGGTGTGGGCGATAGCCGCGGCCAACAATCTGGCCAACCCCTCCTTCATCTACGTAGGCCAGCGGCTCAAGATCCCCGGGGGAAGTACGACTCCTCCCAGTAGCACTCCTGTGAGCACGCCCAGCCCCTCTGCCGACCCAGGTGCGAAGTGGATAGACGTCAACCTCAGCACTCAGACGCTGCGGGCCTACGAGGGGAATAGTGTGGTCTACACGGCTCGTGTCTCGACTGGCTTAGCTCGGTATCCTACCCCTGCCGGGACCTTTCGTATCCAACGCAAGTACAGATATGACGACATGACAGGGGGCTCCCACGCTCGTGGAGATTACTACTATCTGCCGAACGTCCCCTACTGTATGTACTACTATGCTGGATACTCGCTTCACGGCACGTTTTGGCACAACAACTTCGGCACCCCTATGAGCCACGGCTGCACCAATTTGAGCATACCCGACGCAGCCTGGCTCTTCAACTGGGCACCTATCGGAACCAAGGTGGTGAACCACTACTAGTGAGGAGACTCCTCAAGGATGCTGCTGGCGAAAGCAGCGACCTTCTTCTGTAGCGCATCGCCTGAGGATTATAACTAGGGATTGCCCCTGGCGTTTCTGATGCCGGAGATATAGACCATGGACCGGGCTTTCAAAGTCCTCGTGACCGTGCTGCTGAATCTCCTGACCCGCTGGGAGGTAGAAGGGAGGGAGAATCTGCCACCGGGGGGGCCTCTGCTGCTCGTGTTCAATCACCTGGCCTGGTGGGACGCTCCGTTGGCGATCGCTGCGCTCCCCTATCAGGCAACAGGCATAGCGTTGAAGGACTTGCAGCGTGTGCCCGTGACCGGGCAACTGCTGGGCCTGACCAGTGTTATCTGGGTGGATCGTGGGCGATATGACCGTGAGGCGCTGCGACAAGCCCTGGCGGTGTTGAAGGAAGGGGGAGTGTTGGCCATAGCGCCCGAGGGGAGGATGAGCGTGACAGA
>JAUWYD010000002.1 GCA_030616025.1 Chloroflexota bacterium | reverse complement strand
TCGAAGGCACGTCGGGGTGGCCGTCGGAGCCATGCGAGCCTGAAGACACCTCATCTGATAGTTTGCCCTCAGTGTCGCGAACCTCGGCTCCCTCATCATGTGTGTCCCTCATGCGGCCACTACAAGGGCGTGGAGGTCGTAAAGCCGGCATCGAAGTCAGAGTGAGCTACTTCTCTCCTTTATGACCGTGCCCGCAACACCCCCGTCCCCTGACATAGTCATGGTGGTCTCGGTGAGGATGATTAGGCGTGCAGCCACATGGAGGGAGCAGAACAGCCGAAATGCCGAATAGGTTGGCCTTGATTTTCCCCGGCCAAGGCTCGCAATACTTGGGCATGGGGCTCGACCTGTACCAGCGATACCCCGAAGCACGAACCGTCTTTGACGAAGCTGACAGGGCCCTTGGCATGAAGTTGTCGGAGCTGTGCTTCAAGGGACCCGAAAGCGAGCTACCCGATACCTTCAACACCCAGCCGGCAATCCTCACTGTGAGCACGGCTGCGCTCCGGGCCCTGAAGGCAATGCACCATCTTGGAGAGATAGCCTTTGCTGCGGGGCACAGCCTGGGCGAGTACACTGCCCTCGTAGCCAGCGGTCAGATCTCCTTCGCCGACGCTGTGCGCTTGGTTCGAGAGCGCGGCCGACTGATGAAGCAAGCAGGCGAGCGCGAGCCTGGCGGGATGGCCGCCGTGTTGGGTCTGGCCCCAGAAGCCGGGGATGAAGCCTGTGAGCAGGCCAGGGAAGAAACCGGGACCATCGTGCAGGTGGCTAATCACAACTCTCCTGGACAGATTGTGATCTCTGGAGAGCAAAAGGGGTTGTAAAGGGCGACGGAGTTGGCCAAGCAGAAAGGGGCCCGCCGAGTCGTTCCCCTCCGTGTGAGCATTGCGAGCCACTGCTCGCTAATGGAATCTGCAGCCCGGGGACTTCGAGAAGCGCTGGCCCGCGTTGTCTTACGAGAGGGCAGTGTTCCAGTAGTCGGCAACGTGACTGGCAAACCTCTGCGAAGTGCGGACGAGGTACGAGAAGAACTCGTCAAGCAGCTAGTCTCGCCAGTGCTATGGGTTGACTCCGTCCGCTACATGCTCGATCATGGGGTGACAGCCTTCGCGGAGATAGGCCCCAAGGACGTACTGAGTAACCTCATCAAGCGTATCGATCGGGGCCCCGAGCGGGCAAGTGTCGGCGATGTGGCAAGCATCGAGGCATGGTACCAGGAGAGAAGTGTACAACACGGGGATGTCAGTGAAGAATGACACTAGGAGGTGAAAGATGCTGGACCTGACCGACCGGGTCGCCGTGGTGACTGGAAGTTCCCGTGGCATAGGGCGTGCCATCGCTATCAAACTGGCAAGCCTGGGAGCTAAGGTCGTCGTGAACTACCATACTAGCGAAGATGCCGCCCAAGAGGTCGTCGAGCAGATCAAGGCTAACGGCTCCGAAGCCATTGCAGTCCATGCCGATGTCAAGGATGCGGAGCAGGCCAAGGGCCTCATCGACGCGGCCTTAGAGGCGTTTGGTGGCCTGGACATCCTCGTCAATAACGTCGGAGTCACACGCGACGCCCTCCTCATGCGTATGAAGGAGGACGATTGGGACATCGTCGTGGACACAAACCTCAAGGGGACCTTCAACTGCACAAAGGTAGCCCAACGCCCCATGATAAGGCAGCGGTATGGTCGCATCATAAACATCACCTCGGTTTCTGGCATCGCGGGCCAGGTTGGACAGGCAAACTACTCAGCTTCCAAGGCCGGCGTTATCGGTTTCACCAAGGCTGTGGCCAAAGAACTCGGCATTCGCAATATCACCGTCAACGCTGTGGCTCCCGGCTACGTACCTACTGATCAGACGGCAAACCTTCCGGAAGAACTGATTGATTATATCCTGCAGTTGACGCCCTTGAAGAGGCCGGGGACGGCGGAGGAGATAGCCAATGCGGTTGCCTTCCTCGCTTCCGAGGAAGCAAGCTACGTGAGCGGTCAGGTGCTGGGCGTTGACGGAGGCATGATGGCCATGACGCTGTGAGCGGAGGGTTGGCAGATGGAGGAGAGACTGGGCAAGGTTACGATCGCACCGCAGGTCCTGCTGACAATTGCCAGGCTGACCACTCTATCCACACCGGGAGTGGCATCCATGAGCCACACTCTTGCCGGCAATGTCGGCCGCATGTTGCGGCGGCAGCGCCTCAGTGAGGGCATCAGAATGAGAGTGGAAGATGACATAGTCTACCTGGACCTACACATCATCGTTGAGCCGAACGTGAATCTGCTGGAGTTGGGCCGTCAGATCCAGCATGATACCTCGCGTGCAATCAACGACATGCTTGGAATGCACGTCGGAGAGGTGAATATCCACGTTGAAGATGTGGTCGGCCCGCCTCCGGAGCATGAACCAGCGGAGGGAGCGGAATAGTGAAGGCCCGGCGCCGTGCAAGAGCGGTAGCGCTTCAAACACTCTTCGAGGCTGATCTTGCTGACCATGATCCTGGGCGCGTGCTGCAACAACGTTTGCAGGATTGGGACCTTGATCACGGGAGCGCCGAGTTTGCCCGCCATCTGGTTGAGGGGGTCTTGGAAAACCTACCGCAGATCGATCCCACTATTCGGGAGATAGCCCCTGAATGGCCTCTCGATCAGATGTCGCCTATCGATCGGAATGTCTTGCGCATCGCCATTTTCGAGATGACCCTTGATCCCGACATTCCCATTAAGGTAGCCATCAACGAGGCGGTGGAACTGGCGAAGCTCTTCGGCAGTGACAGTTCGCGGCGGTTCATCAACGGCGCTCTAGGGACTCTAGCCAGCAGTCCGATGGCAACGGAAACTCAG
Source organism: Chloroflexota bacterium (assembly GCA_030616025.1). Taxonomy (GTDB): domain Bacteria; phylum Chloroflexota; class Anaerolineae; order UBA7937; family B3-Chlor; genus B3-Chlor. The sequence goes on along the minus strand of JAUWYD010000002.1, from coordinate 20,625 downwards.
AGTGAGGGCAAATGAACTTCGCAGGAGTAGGACCGGCTGAGCTCTTGCTCATCCTAATCGTCGCTCTTCTGATATTCGGACCCAGCAAGCTTCCAGAGATAGCGAGGGACCTGGGCAAGAGTATTGGGAAGTGGAGGGAGGCTCTGGATGAGCTACAATCGATAACCGATGTCTCAGCCAGCGAGGTATTGAGCCCCCCCTCCGAGGAAGCGGAACTGCAGGCATCTGCCCAAAAAGTCATCAAGCGCAAGAATCAGAAGGATCTGCCCAGCCACGACGATCCCAGCGCGGATCAGAACAAAACAGAAGAACCACAGGTAGAGACGGAATGTCAGACATAATCTGGCTGGCGCTCCTTGTGTTCGTCGCGCTGATCGTTCTTGGGCCCCAGAAACTCCCGGAGGGGGTCGAGGCCTTGTGGCTTACCCTGTTGAATCTGCGAAGGACGCAGCAGAATCTTGAACCCTTTGATTTGGAAGCCGCGAGAGTCAATTGGCGACGCGACAAGAGTCCGATCTATGGGCTCATTCAGTTTCTGCACGCCGTTACAGAGCACCTCGTTGAACTGCGACGCCGCGCGATAAGGGCAGGTCTGGCATTGGTGGCGGCCAGTGCCGTCAGTATGTTGTTCACCAGTAGGATCATGGCGCTCCTCATCCGGCCGGCGGGAGGCCTCAAGCCCATCTTCCTGCGACCCACCGAGCTGTTCTTAACCTATTTCAAAGTAGCGTTGATGAGTGGCTTCCTTCTGGCCTTACCCTATATCATATTCCAGATCCTGGCTTTCATCGCCCCCGCGATGGAAAACCCAAAAGAGAAGCGGCGCTTCAGGAGCCTAGTGCTCGTTGGTGTCTTCCCCGGCACCATCTTCTTCCTGGCGGGCGTCGCCTTCTGCTACTCCGTGATGCTCCCCTTCGCGCTCCAATACCTGAGCACCTTCGGCAGTGATATCGCGGAACCGCAGTGGACCATTGCTGCATACATTTCCTTCGTGCTCACCTTCCTTCTCGGGCTAGGGCTAGTGTTCGAAACACCTCTTGTCATGTTCGTGGCCGCCAGATTGGGAATAATGAGCGCTCGAAAGTACCTATCATACTGGAGACACGCGGTTGTCTTGATATTCCTCGTGGCCGCAGTTGTCACGCCCACCCCCGACCCCCTGAATATGACATTGGTGGCCACGCCCCTACTCCTGTTGTACGGACTTGGAATCGTGTTATCGAAGTTCGCATGAAGCCGTGCCCAGCACACGAGGAGTCATCAGGCAGTCAGGCGGACGCGGGGCATCGGATCCGCTGGAGCTAGGCCAGTGATGATCTTGAATCGTGAACGTCTGACACCAGCAGCATGGTGCAGCTGCCCGGCCCTGTCGCATGCATCCGGCCCAGTACCATAGTGAGGAGGATCGTCAGATGAGGCAAGTGGCCATCGTCGGTGTAGGGTATTCTGGCTTTCGGTCCATCTCGCCAGATTTGTCATACAAAGAACTGATGTATGAAGCGGCAGCGAAGGCCTACGATGACGCCGGCGTGGATCCCCGGCGCGATGTGGAGAGCTTTGTAAGCGTGGCCGAGGACTTCAATGAGGGGACGAGCATATTCGATGAGTATGTCCCGGACCAGATCGGGGGAGTTCTGAAACCGGTGCACACCATCCCCGGGGACGGTATCCACGGGCTCATCGCGGCATACATGCAGGTGCTCACCGGCGCGATGGATATCGTAATGGTTGAGGCCCACAGCAAAGCATCCAACGTTCTCACGCTCAGCGATGTCGTCGCCTATGCGATGGATCCCATCTACAATCGGCCTTTGCGCGCCAACCCGCTGTTCATCGCGGGCATGGAGATGAACCGGTACCTCTACAAGACTGGTACCACGGAGGAACAGTGCGCTCAGGTAGTGGTCAAGAACCGAGCCAACGGTTTCCTCAATCCTTCCGCAGCCTATGGTGCCCGTCTAAGCCTCGACGCGGTTCTGTCCTCAGAGCCACTCTCCTACCCCCTCAAGAGGCTGGAGGTCAGCTCCCATGCCGACGGCGCCATCGTGATGGTTTTGGCCTCAGGCGACGTCGCCCAAGAGTTGAGCGCCCTCCCCATCTGGATCACGGGGGTGGGCTGGTGCAATGAAACGCCATCGCTAGAGACGAGAGATTGGGAGAGTGCCACGTATGCTCGCAACTCGGCGGAGATGGCCTACCGCGTGGCTGGCATCCGGAACCCTCGCTTGGAGATTGACTTCGCAGAGGTGGATGACACCTTTGCCTACAAGGAACTGCAACACATGGAAGCCCTGGGGCTGTGTCGAGAGGGAGAGGCAGGCCTTCTCTTGGAAGAGGGAGACACGGAATTGGATGGCGAACTGCCTCTCAACCCTTCTGGAGGGAATCTGGGAGTAGGGCATCTTCTGGACGCCTCAGGTCTGGCGAGGGTCTTGGAAGTAGTGCTGCAGCTCAGGGGGATAGCCGGCCAACGGCAGCTGGAGGATGTGGAAACCGGCCTGGCTTTTGGCTGGCGCAGCATACCCACCACCAGCGGTGCGGCGGTGGTTCTCAGCAACTGAAAGGGAATGAGGTCGGCCTCCCCCTGAGGCACCAACCTCTGATCACGATTGGAGAAGGAGGCTAGGTAATGGCTATGAGAAAGGTAGCCGTCGTAGGAGCGGGGATGACCAAGTTCATGCGGCGAGCCCAGGAAACGGGAAGGGAGCTCGCCTTCCAAGCCAGCAGAATGGCTCTCGACTCCTGCGAGATGACCCTCGATGACATAGATGCTGTGGCCTTGGGAACGGCGCCCGATGCCTTTGACGGACTGCATATGAAAGGCGAGTACTTGAGCGATGGTGCGGGAGCCTGGCACAAGCCATACATGAGATGTTACGTCGGGGGCGGGACCGGCGTCTTCGCAGCCATCCAGGGCTGGTATCACGTGGCCTCAGGCCTATTCGACACCTGCCTCGTAGTGTGCGAGGAGAAGATGTCAAGCTGCCAGCCTCATCCTCAAGGAGCTTTCATCACCATCTTCGATCACACCACAGAGCGAGCCTTGAAACCCAATCTGGTATGGATTTTCGCCTTGGAGATGAACCGCTACATGACCGTGCACGGTATTGAGAAAAAGGATATCGCCCGCGTGGCCGTCAAGAACAAGCGCAACGCTCTCGATCACCCTTGTGCGCAGCTAGCTGCCGACATCACGGTGGAGGACGTTTTGAACTCCGAAGTACTGGCCTGGCCGGTGCAGCGACTGGATATCAGCCCTACCAGTGATGGTGCGGTTGCGATCGTCATGGCAGCGGAGCACGTGGCCAAGCGGATTACGGACAAGCCAGCCTGGGTCAGGGGTGTCGGCTGGTCGTTGGATACTGCCTACTGGACCAGTCGCGACCTATACTACCCCAAGTACGTGGAGTACGCTGCACGCATGGCTTACGACATGGCTGGGATAACGGAGCCAAGGAAAGAGATCCATGTGGTGGAACCCTACGATCCCTTCGATTACAAGGAACTCCACCATCTGGAAGGGCTTCTATTGGCCGACAAAGGTGACGCGGCCAGACTGACTGCAGAAGGCGTGACCGCGCGTGACGGCAATATGCCGGTTTGCCCCTCAGGCGGCATGTTAGGAGTAGGAAATCCCATCGCAGCCGCTGGATTGATGAAGGTATCTGAGATCTTCTGGCAGCTAAGGGGAGAGGCGGGAAAGAGACAGGTTCCGGGCCAACCACAAACGGGCCTGGCCCAATCGTGGGGCGACCTGATGCAGGTAGGATGTGTGGTAATACTGGGCGTCTAGAGGCCCGTTGCGAGCTGGCGCGCCAGAGCACAGGAGGCTGAGAAGATGAGTGCCAACATAGAGAACTTCCCTGGTACGCCCCTCAGTCAGGCTGACTTCGATGAGGGCAAGATCCTCACTACCCATTGGAAACCGAAGCTGGAGTACGGATGGGATGCAGGAGTGGCCATCAGCCGTTACTTGGCTGAGCTAAAGAATGGTCGCCTCATCGGCATCAAGTGTAACCGCTGTCGGCGCACAGTAGTGCCTCCTCGAGTGGTATGCGAGTGGTGCTGGGAACCCATGGAAGCCTGGGTGTACCTGGAAGATACCGGCACGGTCAACACGTTCTCCATCTGCTACATACGGTGGGATGCAACCAGGGCAAAAGAGCCCCAGATCCCGGCCGTCATAGAAATAGATGGAGCCTCCAGGGGAGCCGGCATTTTGCACCTACTTGATGAGGTGAATGCCGATGATGTCACAATCGGCATGAAGGTACAGGCGGTCTGGAAGCCAGCCGAGGAGCGCAGCGGCTCCATAACAGATATCAAGTACTTCAGACCCACATAGGGGCCAGAACGACCCGAGTATGCAGATCAAATTGCTAATGGCAGAATCCAAGGAGGCATCGTTATGTCCCTGGTTGAGCGGATAACTAGCTTCGCAGACGCCAAGGTCTGGTACGGTAACTTACCGATAGAGAGCTTGTACACTGTCGGCATCGCTGGGGAGAAGTTCTTCCGCGCCATCAAGGATCGCGGCGTGATCATGGGCTCAGTCTGCCCCTCGTGCAACCTCACTTACCTGCCGCCGATGATGTACTGTGAACGGTGTTTCGCAGAGCTGGAGGAGTGGGTAGAGGTCGGCACCAAGGGAACGGTCTACACGTACACCGTTGTTGGGGTATCGCTGGGGGGCGCCCCCTTGGAGCAGCCCGAGATACTGGCTCTGATCAAGATCGAAGGTGCTCACGGCGGTCTGGTTCACAGACTAGGCGAGGTGAAACCGGAGGAGACGGAAATCGGCATGCCAGTGGAGGCCGTCTTGAAACCCAAGAAGGACCGGGAAGGCTCCATCCTCGACATCAAGCATTTCAAACCTGCATAGGCGTTGGGTCGCACCACGAGAAGGCAGACCCGAGCTGGCGCAAAGCCTCTAGCTGCCCACAACGGACCGCGATCGCCAGATGCCGAAAGAGGATTGAAGATCATGGATTTCCAGCTCAGTGAAGAACAACGAATGATCCGTGAGATGGTGCGTGATTTTGCCGAGAATGAGATCATGCCCATCGCCAGCGAGATAGACCGGGAAGGCCGGTTCCCCTTCGAGACTTTCAAGAAGATGGGGGAGCTCGGGATCATGGGCCTGCCCTGGCCGGAAGAATATGGTGGGGCGGGAGCGGACACCGTGTGCTATGCCATAGCCGTGGAGGAGATATCTCGCGCTTGCGGTTCGCATGGAATCTCCTACGCGGCCCACATCTCTCTGGGCAGCTCACCCATTTATCTTTTCGGAAGCGAGGAGCAGAAGAGAAAGTATCTTACTCCCCTTGCTAGGGGCGAGGCAATCGGAGCGTTTGGTCTGACGGAGCCTGAGGCTGGTTCGGACGCGGGCTCGACGAAGACCACCGCAGTCTCGGACGGCAACGAATGGGTGATCAACGGAGCCAAGTCGTTGATCACAAATGGCCCCATAGCGGGAACAGTGATCACCGCCGCCAAGACTGACCCTTCTGCGCGAGGCTCTCACGGGATATCTACATTCATTGTGGAAACTGACAGACCGGGCTTTTCGGTGGGGAAGGAAGAAGACAAGTTCGGACTGAGAGGCTCTCCCACGTCGCAGCTCTTCTACGAGGAGTGTCGAATCCCCAAGGAGAACCTCTTGGGCAAAGAGGGTGAAGGGTTCGGGCAGATCCTAGACGTGCTCGATGGAGGGCGCATCAGCATCGGCGCAATGGCATTGGGGCTCGGGCAGGCGGCACTGGAAGCGTCCGTCAAATACGCCAAGGAACGACACCAATTTGAGCGGCCGATCGCTGACTTTCAGGCCGTTCAGTGGATGATAGCCGACGCGTCGACCAGACTGGAGGCCGCACGTCTACTGGTGTACAAATCCGCCTATCTGGAGGATCGAGGAAAGAAGTTCACGAAGGAGGCGGCCATGGGGAAACTGTTTGCCTCAGAGGCTGCTGAACTGGCCTGCTTCAACGCCATGCAAATCTACGCCGGCTACGGGTACACCAAAGACTACCCCGTTGAGCGTTTCTATAGAGACAATCGACTCACCCAGATAGGTGAGGGAACCTCAGAGATTCAGAGACTGGTCATTGCTCGCCAGGTGCTCGACGCAAGGTAGCAGCGCTGATATCGCTCCACATCCCCCACCCCTGTTACCCCCTCTTGCGGAACGCAAGTCGCAAGGGCGAGCCTTCAAAGCCGACAGCCTCTCGCAGCTGGTTCTGCAAGTAGCGCCGATAAGTGAAATGCACCAACTGAGGATCGTTCACGAACAAGACGAACGAGGGAGGAGCTACCCCGACCTGCGTCGCGTAATAGATCCTCAGACGCTTGCCCCTCTTGGAGGGTGGTGAGTGCAGGGACACTGCATCTCGCATGAGCTTGTTTAGATCGGCCGTACGTATCCTGACGCATCTTGCCCGTTGGACCCTCAGAGCCACATCCATCGCCTGTCCCACCCGCTGTCCAGTAATGGCGGAGACAAAGACCAAGGGGGAATAGGAGACAAACTTGAGCGCGCGTCTGATCTGATGGGAGTATTGCTCCATAGTGTGGGTGTCCTTTTGGACGAGATCCCACTTGTTTACGACGACAACGATACCCTTGGCCTCGTCGACGATGTATCCAGCGATGTGAGCGTCTTGAGCCGTAACCCCCTCTACAGCGTCTATCAACAGCAAGACCACGTCGGCACGCTGGACGGCCCTCAGCGCCCGTATGACGCTGTATCTCTCTATGCCAGGCGCTACGCGACCGCGTCGTCGAATTCCCGCTGTATCTATCAACGTCACGGGCTGCCCATCCCATTCGATAAAGCTGTCCACGGCATCTCGGGTCGTGCCTGGCTTTTCGCTGACGATCATGCGCTCTTGACCCAGGATGGTGTTGAGAAGCGAGGACTTACCCACATTGGGTCGACCCACTATCGCTACCTTGATCCCCTCTGTCGGCTCTTCCGGTTCCCGAGGGGGCAGGACATGCAAGAGAGCATCTAGCAGGTCTCCAGTGCCGGTGCCATGCAAAGCCGAAATGGGATACGGATCGCCCATGCCCAACTCGTAGAATCCCACCGCCGCCCTACGACGGCTCTCGTTGTCGGCCTTGTTGACTGCCAGGAGCATCGGCTTGTTGGAACGCCGTAGAAGCTGGGCGATTTCGAGGTCGCTTGCCGTCAACCCCTCTTCGACATCAACCATGAGAATGATGACCTCTGCCTCAGCAATGGCTATCTCTACTTGATCCCGCACCGAAGCCACGAGGTCACCAGTGGAATTGGGAAACATCCCGCCTGTGTCGATCATAGTGAGGGCGCGGCCACCCCATTCGGCATCGGCATAGATTCGATCTCGGGTGGTGCCTGGCACATCCTCGACAATGGCCAGGGGCTCCTCAATCAGGCGGTTGAAAAGAGTGGACTTTCCGACATTGGGGCGACCAACCAGGGCGACCAATGGCTTGGTCATGATTCCCGAATCACCACCTCGACCTGGTCGGGAAGAATAGCCTGTACCTCCAAGGATTCAGGCCTGTCAACTGTGAGTGGGACGAAATGAGTGCCCGGCTCATAGTCCGAGAGATCCAAGAGGACTCGCACATCTCCCGCCTCTAAGGCCTCGAGTTCTGACAAGGGCCCTGAAACGATGACTTCCACTGTATCGGGAGAGAAACTGGCCTCTAGGCCTCTACCCAAGCCTTGGATCACAGGGGTGAGTTGCACGGTCTGCCCTCCAAGAACGGGGGATATTTCGATGAGGGCTTGAACAGTTGCTACATCCTCCAACGAAGAGACGCCTTCCGGAAAGAGTATGGCCACCTGTTGTGAGATTTCTTCTCGGGCGCCCTCAAGGTCGATAGGATAGGTCTCCAAATAGCCAGGTATTTCGTCAACGATCTCAGGATCTCCGACAACGGTAACAGTAGAAGGGTCAGCATTGATGCTGCTAATCCAATAGCCGGGAGCCGGCGTCCCTTGAGTCACGGTCTTGATAGACAGGTCCCGATAGCCCACTATTCGCTCTATGGGCACAGTCACCCTCACCGATTGGTGGTCCACCTCTAACCCTGTTACAGCGTTGCCGACCTCATCTCTCGGCGTCAGTGCGGCGTTGCGCTCGAAGGCTTCTTTTTCCCCTCTGAGGTACACCTCCGCCGTGACCTGCACGACCTGATCCACCAAGGTCAGTGGTCCACTGACTATCACATGACCTGGATCCACCTGCAGACCGCCCCTCCTATACCCTTGGGGGGGCTCGCCAACGGTGCTGACTCTAACGGGGACTATTCTCTCGGACCTCCGGTCCAGCCGCAACGTGAGCACCGCAGGTGACGTCTCCAGGACCCTCACCATATTGCCTGCCGGCTCTACCTGAATGGGCACCTCATGCAATCCCACGTCCAAACCCTCTAGATCGACGTAAGCTCGAAAACTGCTGCCCCTAAGGTCCTCCCAGACAGATTCCGGGGTCCGCACCTTAACGCTGACGCCTTGATCCACTCCTCCCACAATGACGAAGCCTTCTCCTCTGTTGATTACCTCCACGGCGACCTCTTCGGGCAGGAACCCCTCGGCGAAAGGGTTCTCCTGAATCGTGGCCCCCATCCAGACCATCAACGCCAGGATCAACGCCATTATCAATGAACTCAGGTTACTGACACTGAGGAGAGAACGTGTCATACCCACTCATCCCTTGTCAGAGAAGTGCCTCCAGACTGAAGGCACAGACCTCACTACTGCTCTACGACTGCGTGGACCGCCAGCATCTCTCTCAAGCGAGATTCATCCAGGTGGCTCACCAAACGTCCGTGCCTCGCCACCGAGATGACACCGGTTTCCTCAGAAACGATGGTTGCCACAGCATCGCTCTGCTCCGTAATGCCCGCCGCTGCTCTGTGTCGCAGGCCCCAGCCACGGCGTACGTGACTGGTCTCGGCCAGGGGCAGAATGCAGGCGGCAGCGACGATTCTGTCACCCCTTATGATGGCTGCGCCGTCGTGCAGCGCAGTATTAGGCTGAAAAACGGTCAGCAGAAGCTCGACACTCACCTCTCCGTCTATTGGCACCCCGGTATCCACATACTCCTGGAGGCCGGTGTCGCGCTCCACCACTATCAAAGCGCCGTACCTGCGCTCCGCCAGCAGCTGCGCTGCTCGCGCGATGTGCCTGCTGACCTTCATCGCGCCGGCCTCTGTCGACGTGAAGCTTATCAGGCCCCCACCCCGTCCAAGGCGCTCCAAAGCCCGACGGAGTTCCGGCTGAAAGATCACTGGCACGGCTACCAAGAGCGCAGGAAGTGTATTGCGAATCAGCCAGTTGAAGGCAGTTAGAGAGAGGGAATTGCTGGCCAATACGGCGACAATGACGAGGAGAAGAACCCCCCTCATCAGGGCAACTGCCCTAGTTCCCTTCACGAGGAAGAGCAAGCCCCAAAAGATCACAGTCACAAGCAGTATGTCAACGAGATCTCTTAGGTGAAAATGCGAAAGTATCCAAAGAACATCCGACACGTGGCCCCTCGCAGTACCTGACGCCGCTCCTTCCAAGCCATCATACTAGCTCACTCGGAGTCCGAACTCTTGTCAAGTTCGCGCAAGAGTTGCGTATACGCCTCTTTTTCCTCTGGTCCCAGGGTTATTATGGTCCCAAGAGTTTCTATTGCATCTCTCTTGCGACCGGCCTCTAACTGTAACTCTCCCACGGTGTCAAGCTCCGCTATGGCTTCCTTCTTCATACCAAGCTCAATGTATATCCTGCCCAACCGTGACCGGAGAGAAATATCCTGCGGGTCTGAAGAAACCAGTTCTCGTAGGGTGTTAGTGATCTTCTCGAACTCCTTCAGCTTTCCGTAGTGGACGATCAAGGCGTCCAACTCCCTCAAGGCCGCTTCTTGCCGACCAAGCTTGTAGTGCAACTCTACCAAGCGAAGCCTGGCGTCTTCATCGTTGGGCGACAACTGTCTAATCTTCTCGTAGATGGCCATCGCGCTCTTCCAACGGACTCGCTGCATGTGAAGATCAGCCATTCGATGCAGTATCCTGACCTCCCAGTCCGTCGGAGTTGCCGTTCGATGAGCCAAGCCCAAAGCTTGCTCGTATCTCTCCAAAGCCATATCCACACGAGCCAACCGATAGCAACTCTCACCCAGGGCCATGTATTCGTCCACAGCCAGATCTATCTCATCGTGCTCTATGAGCAGGTCTATCAGCTTCTCCCGGATAGATGTGCTCATGGGTGCCGCATGCAGGGCTCGGCCGTATGCTTCGATTGCCTTGTACGGACTGGCCCGCATCAAATAGGCCCTAGCCACAGCGGCGTACTTGCTCACGGCTTCCTCCGACTTGCCCTGCTGCGCGAATATCTCTGCCAACCTGATGTGCAGCGGCAAGTACGTAGGGGCCATCTGTATGGCCCTGTAGCACTCCTCCAAGGCTATGAAGGGCATGTCATTCTTCAGGTATCCCCGGCTCTTCGCCATGATATCCAGCACTTCATCGCCGCCAGGAACCTCCAGCAACTCGGGAAGAATGGGAGTGATGCCGTCTCCAGCCAAACTGTCAAGCTTCTGCCGCGCCTCGACGGCCTTCCGTTTCCAATCGCTGCCACTGAGGAACTCGGTCAAAGAGTGAACGAGCACTTCTGTTTTCCGCCCATCACCTCGACTCCCATGGCTGTCAGCCAGGTCTCGGTAACAACGGGCGATCTCATCGGCACGGTCCTGGTCCATGATATCCAGTTCTATCATCTTCAGGGCCTCAAGAAAATGATCCAGAGCCGCATTCGCCTCGCCCTGAGCCCAGTAGCATTCACCCAGGGCAAGATGGCTAGCCAGGCGGTACTCGGGCACGTTCACCGAGCTCTCCAGGACATCCACAGCTTCTTCGAAACGCGATCGTTCCTTGTAGAGAAGTCCCAGATTGAATAGCACCTCGACTCGCCCCACTCCCATCTGAAACGCCTGCTCATACTCGCTCAACGCCTCGTCGATCCGCCCTCTGGAATGAGAGTCAATGGCCTTGCCTAGAACGGTTCCGACATCCGCCACGGGGGTCGAGTCGGACTCCAAGCGATTCACCTCCGTGCCGACAGGTTCGGTGCCTTCAACGAGTTCTCCTTCCCCGAGAAGAGCCTCAGCCAAGCTAGCAAGCGCCTGTTGGACCGCCACTTCCACGGGCCCGAGTTCCTCTCTTCGCATAACCAGTGATCCTGCAGCAACCACTGGCTCTCCGTCGGAAGCCATGCGCTCCAAGAGAGCGCGAGCTCCTTTGTTCCGACCATCAAGAGACACGACCCGCTGGCAATACTCCACTGCCTGCTCATGCTCACCATCCTCGTAGTGGAGCCGCGCCAGAGTCAGGTATAGCTTGACGGCCTCTATCGTGTTAGCTCTGTGAGCATGAGCCTCAGCAAGCTTCTCATGAGCTACTTTGTTTACTGGCTGCAAGCGAATCGCCTGCTGCCAAGCTTCCATCGGCCGCCTCAAGTCCTTCTCCTGTACGGACATTTCGGCCAAAGTCATCCAAGCTTCTACAGCATCTGTAACCCGACCCAAATCCTCAAGAATCTGGGCTATTCTTCGCCTCGGCGCCGGGTCACTTGGTCCCAGCTCACAGACCTTTCTGTACTCCCGTAAAGCCTCCCTCAACCTGTCGCCCTTAAGATAGGCAAACGCTAGGCCGCTCCGAGCTGTAGCATCGTCAGGGAACTCAGCGGTGGCCAACTCATACTGCTCAATGGCTTTCATCCACTGCTTCTCCCATGCGTAGCTGTGGCCTTTCTTCACAGCGGCCTCAAATGCAGCCCGATTCCCAGCCATTTCCCCTCGATCAACTCCAGTGCGTTATGTGAGAAACACCGATCCTTGTCTCGCGGCCAGGGTCTTGGCGGCAAGAACTGGCCTATGGCACCGGCCGTCCACGCCTTCGTCAGGTCGGTTCCCAAGTTCAGCAATCGCCAGATTTCATCCGTCGTAAGCTGTGCAATCGAGATGAGATGCCTCACTCCTCTGTCCTTCCACGACATAATATAGCACTTGACGGTGTACAAGAAAAGGGACTACGGGTCCATCGCTGCACTTGCCAGGGTGCCCATCCCGTGCCGGCCAATCTTCATGTCCACATGCCCAGCGCTTGCAGCTGGTCGGGTTCGCTAGGAGCTTGCTCCAAAGTGCCAGCGCTCTGACATGCTGCACCTCCAAACCCCAACCCATCAAGGCTTGGTCTATGAGGAAGTGCCGATGACAGAGCTATTGTCCGGCCCTCCGTCATTATATCACTTCTCCGTCCCAAGGCCAAGCACGTAGGCGCCTGCAGACATGGCAAGTGGCGCGTGGACAGCAGCCTGGACTTGCCGTATAATGGTTTGTGCGACCATGCGCTTGAGAGGCCGCAGTTGAAGGCAAGCTTAGGCCAAGGCAACAGGATACATCCAGGCGACAAGTGATCCGCGCCATTGACCACACAGATACTGCGGCAGTCAAGAAATCAAGCACAAGCCTGTTCAACCAGGTGCCAGTGGAGACACGTATCAAGGATTCTGAAGTTTGGGCACCATGTACAGAGTAACGCTCCCTGTCTTCGAGGGTCCTCTTGACCTGCTCTTGCATCTCATCCAGGACAGAGAACTGGATATCACCGAAGTTTCCTTGGCTGCGGTGACGGACCAATACGTCGACCATATCAGCCAGCTGGAGAAACTGGAGCCGGACAAGCTGGCTGATTTCCTGATCATCGCCGCCAAGCTCCTTCTGACCAAGTCCCGCGTACTTCTCCCCCAGCCCCCTCGGGAGCCGGAGGACGAAGAGGAGGACGTGGGCGACGAACTAGTGAGACGACTCATCGAATACCGAAGGTTCAAAAAGGCGGTGCAGGAACTCAGAGCTAGGGAGGAACAAGGCCTGAGGGCCTATGCGCGTCTTTTGCCTCTGCCCCCGTTGGAAAACAGCTTTCGTCTGGAGGGTGTCACCCTGGATGGTTTGCTGGAAGCGGTTCGCCAAGCGATGCTTGCCCAGACCACATCGTCCGTGGACGAGGTCGTCACTCCCTTCCACGTGTCGCTCCCCGAAAAGATTGCCCAGCTGGAAAGACTGGCGACTGAACTCCGTCACTTCAGCCTGAACCAGCTTCTGGCTCAGGCGGCCTCCCGCATGGAGATCATCGTTATCTTCCTGGCGCTGCTGCAACTCATCAAGCGACGCAAAGTGATCGTGGAGCAACAGCAGTTGTTCGGTGAGATCACGGTGAGTGCATCTGGTCAAGCCGGTGCGTAGCTGCGATGGGGCAGCAGTGAGGGGAGAACGAAGTACACTTCGCCCACAGGCAGACACTATCTTCAGTTTGCTAGAATGTGGGGAACTCGCTCAGTACGAGATCCATGGTCTGCGCATCTGACGCTAACGCGAGCAGCACATCCTGGCCCTGCTGGCTCAAGTAGGTTACCTGGCCTTGCCGCCGCCATTCCTTGCGATGCGGGCCGTCCACGACATTGAGAGGCGATCCGGCCCGCCGCATGAAGGTGACATAGAGGGAGAAGAACTCATCGGCATCGTCTCTGCCGTCCCAACTCGTCCGCAGTACGAGGACGTATCTTTGCTCTTCGTCGTTGGTCAGAAACAGGATCGAATCGCCCCCCCAACCCTCGGCCGCCAAGAGCGCTTCCTCGCTGCCCAGCTCCCTCTCCAGATAGACGCGGATGAAGAGCTCGCCCAGAACATCCCTTCTCAACTCCGACCACTCGGGGCCAAGTACGGCAAGCAGATCTGCCCCCTCGGGGATCTCGCCTACCTCCCCAGCCAGGTACTTGTCGGGATGCATGATTTGCTCAGTGGTCCGGGGCGGATCGCGAAAGGCCTGATTCAGTCGATCCCAGCCACCCTGCTGCACCAGCATAGCAGCGAAGATTATACCCTGACCATAGGGGAAGTAGGCGGTTTCACGTACCACGCCGGGCGCATCCCCGTACTCGCCTTGCTCCACATCCTGGATGGCTTCTAGCACGTCGGAATGCTTGAACTGCATTTGAAACAGGTACTCGAATGCGTACTCCAACGTCACCAAGGTTGCGTCTCCCTCGATCAGGGCCTGTAGTGCCAAGATCGAATCAGTAGTCGAAACACCTCCGTAGAGAGAGTCCAAATCGAAGTGCTGGTCTTGCAAGGCATGCGTGAATTCGTGAGCAAAAGTCACCTCCAGCCACAAGTCACTGGTATACCGATCAAGGATGAGGTAGATCTCCTCGCTCTCCCTGTCATAGAGGCCGGCCAATCCCTCCCTCTGCATCTCAATCCGGCTCTCTGCTAGGTCGTAGCCCTCATCTATCAGGCCCAGCACCGAAAAGATCCTCTGACTCACTGCCAACTGCTGAAGGTAATCCCCCTGTTGATAGACATCGGCCAGATACTCCTCCAGGCGATACCGTGTGAAAGTCAGTCTCTGAGTCTCCCGCAGCGGCTCTAATCCTCTGACGTCACCTACCCTCGCCTCGATCTCGTCGTAGGCCCCCTCATTGATGATGGGAAAGCCTGGTATGTGGGCATCCGGCACGACCGACGTGTAGGTTGGCGCTGACGTCGTCGAAGGGGTGGCCGTGACAGTTGGCTGCGAGGTGAGGACGGGAACCGCAGTAGTTGTGTCACCTGGAGAATGGGCTGCGACGGTGGCGGGCCTGGGCTCCGGCGACCCCGTAGCAAGCATCATTCGACCAAACAAGATCGCCGCTCCAGACACCGAGAAAGCGATCAAAGCCAAGAGACCGATCCCCAAGTACACTATGCCGCTTCGGCCTGTTCCACGGGATACACCCTCGGCTACATGTGACACCCCGCGCCCTGCCTGTGGTGCAAGCTTCTCCAGTGCCGCTTCCGACTCTACGTCTGGCGCAGACTCCTCAGGCACAGTCACGCCTTCAGATAGCAAGAACTTCAGACCCAGGCGGGCATCCTCGTTCTGCGGGTTGATCGCCAGCACCCTCTCCAGACACTCGATCTTGTCTTCATCGGGTACGACACTACTCAGCCATAACCAGGCCTTCTCGTTCTCTGGGTCCAAACCAAGTGTCTGGGACAACAACTCGCGCGCTTCATCTGACCTACCAACCTTGGCCGCTGCTATCCCACGCTTAAGCAACTGCTCGATTCTTGAATCTGCCGCCATGGTTGGCCCTAACACCTTGTGTGCGAGCACCGAAAACAGGCTCCGCCGATCAAGCAAGTACCCTTCGTCAGATTATAGCTTGCCGCAGCGGGAATGTCAAGACATGAGGCGTACCATAGCTGACGGCACCCTGGCAGACCTGCCGGTTGGCTCTTCGAACCTTAAAGTTTTCGACGGAGAGCCAACTCGTGCCCTTATCCTATAGACAAACGGTCAAAAATGCTGTATAATGTGGGCAATTGTGGGGCAAGGTGGGGCAATTGGCCTACGAACCCCCAGCAAATGGGTCCAAAGTGGGGCGGTGTAGCACAGATGTTCCTTGGTTCATATCTACACGGCATTGACAGCAAAGGCAGACTGACGCTGCCCGCCAAGTTCAGGCCGGAACTCGCCACAG
This sequence comes from Chloroflexota bacterium, assembly GCA_030616025.1. Taxonomy (GTDB): domain Bacteria; phylum Chloroflexota; class Anaerolineae; order UBA7937; family B3-Chlor; genus B3-Chlor. The sequence goes on along the minus strand of JAUWYD010000002.1, from coordinate 5,069 downwards.
GTGTGGTGGTGACCCGCGGCCTAGATGGCTGCCTCTGGGTCTTCCCCATTGACATGTGGAAGGAGCTTGCAGAGAAGATCAACAGCCTGCCCACCACACAGAAGGACTCTCGCGATTTTACCCGCTACATGTTTTCACGAGCCAGCGACTGCGTGCCGGACAAACAGGGACGCATCCTGCTTCCTACCCACCTGCGGGAGTTCGCCAACCTAGACGGTGAGACGATGATCCTTGGTGCACAGAGATACCTAGAGATATGGAACGCCGCACAGTGGAAGGAGGCCGAGAGCAAGCTAGAGAAAGAAGGAGACACGATCGCCGAACGCCTTGCCCAGGTGGGCTTACCTTGATGGAGGATGCTCCTTTCCACTCCCCTGTCCTCCTGGAGGAGGTGTTGGACGGACTGGAGATCGAGGCAGGCAGGAGGTATGTGGACTGCACCGTGGGAGCTGGGGGCCATGCCGGTGGGATCTTGGAGAGATCGGCACCCGATGGCACGTTGCTGGGTATAGACTTGGATGCCACGGCGATTGAGTTGGCGAGGCGGCAACTTGGCTCGTACGAGGGGCGTTTCAAACTGGTGCATGGCAATTTTGCTCGACTGAAGGACATGGCTTCAGAACAAGGGTTCATTCCTGCTGACGGCGTACTGTTGGACTTGGGAGTATCGTCTGTACAATTGGAACGTGGGGAACGAGGTTTCTCTTTCCAGAGGGACGGTCCCCTAGACATGCGTCTGGACCCTGAGGGAGACACAACGGCAAGCCATCTCGTTAACGAACTCACGGAGGCAGAACTGGCTGAGATCTTGTACATGTATGGGGAAGAGTACAAGTCCAAAGCGATAGCCCGAGCAATTGTGCGGAACCGGCCCGTGAGGACAACCCTGGAACTGGCGGACCTGGTAGCCCGGAGCGTGGGCACGCGACGGAAACTTCATCCGGCGACCAAGACTTTTCAGGCTCTGCGCATAGCTGTGAATAGGGAACTCGAAGCTCTGTCCGACGTCTTGCCGCAGTTACTGGATGTCCTCCCCACTGGAGGGAGAATGGCGATTATCAGCTTCCATTCTCTTGAAGACCGTCTGGTGAAAACGTTCATGGGCCGAGAGTCGCGAGATTGCATCTGTCCGCCGGAGCTCCCGTTCTGCGCCTGTCACCACCACCGCACTCTGCGAGTCCTGACCAGAAAACCCGTTAGACCTTCATCGGAAGAGGTCAGGGCAAACCCGCGCTCTCGTAGTGCCAAGCTGAGAATGGCCGCCCGAGTGTAGACGAGGAGGAGACGGCGGTGAAGACTGATCCGGTGTATCTGCCCAGGGTTAATATCAGAAGCCCGGCCGAGCTACGCTCGTCCGTGGGGTTCACTGGCAAGACAATGGGCCTATTCCTTCTCGTGCTTCTGCTGGGTAGTCTGATAGGCTCCTTCTACCTGAACCAGGCCAGTCACACGGCGGCCGCCGGCCTTGACGTCTTACGCCTGACCGGGGAGAGGGAACAACGCCGACAGGAGGGCGCTGAACTTCGGAAACGCATCTCTGAGATGGAGGCCCTGTCCAACGTCAAGAGCAGAGCTGAAGCCCTGGGCTTCGTGGAGGCAGACGCTGTAGAATACCTCAGCGTGGACAATCTCCCTTCGGAGCTGTCGCATGCTGGCATCTCAGCATCGCCCTCACTAGGGGACGCCCACCAGGACGAACCGGCTTCTGAGGAAACGGTTGCCTGGTGGGGTGAAGTGATAGCCCGGTTTGAGTCTTGGATGAACACACGACCTTGAGCCATCCCGTCACGTGAGAAGGAGCCACTACTTTGATCCGACACATGCAGGCACATCGCCCCCGTAGGGGCTCAAGCTGGAGGCCACAGCAGGTTCATGGCAGAGTCTAAATGGCCAGAGCGCGGATCGAAAACACGACTCACGATCCTTTGGCTGGGCACAGTCGTAGGCGTGCTAATCCTGATCGGGAGACTATTCTACTGGCAGGTCATACGTCACAACGACCTCAGGGAGATCGGCCAGCGGTGGCGGTTGGTGGACATCCCCATACCTGCCCTCCGCGGAACGATCCAAGACCGACACGGTTCTGTACTGGCTCTTGATGAGTATGAATTCGAGGTTTTTGCCACACCCAGAGACGTCCAGGACCCAGACGGCTTAGCGGCTGAGCTAGCCCCCGTGCTCGATAGGGATCAAAGCACGCTTGTGACTCTGCTTTCCCAGACAAGCGAGCCTTCCGTATCCTTGGTGTGGGATGCACCTCTGCACGTAGCTCGGGAGGTCGAAACCATTAGAGACCAGTGGGGCGCCCGGGCCATTGGCATCAGCCCGGCTAGGAAGCGCGTATATCCCGAGAAAGAAATGGCTTGCCACCTCCTGGGCTTCGTGACGTATGACCACGAGGGAGATTACGACGCGTTCTACGGAGTCGAGGAATTCTACAGCGAGGAGTTGCGAGGCCTGGAGGGCTCTTGGGGAGGCGCAAGCGATGCCCTCAATCTGAGCATAAGTATCGGTTCCAGAAATGTATTGCTACCGCAAGACGGTCGGGATCTCATATTGACCGTGGACCGCACGATACAAGGACTTGTGGAGGAGGAGTTGCGGAGAGGCCTCAGCGAATTCGGGGCCGAGAAAGGAACCGTCATCGTCATGGATCCCCGGACAGGCGCTATCCTCGCCATGGCTAGCTATCCGTGCTACGATCCCAACCCACACCTTGGTCAAGAGATTCCCAAGGAGCTCCTTATCAACCCTGCGGTGAGCGATGCTTACGAACCGGGGTCTGTCTTCAAGGTGGTCACGATGGCCGCGGCGCTGGATTCAGGTACCGTCGGTCGATACGGCACCTACTATGATCAGGGACAGATATTCGTGGGTGGGCATCTTATCATGAACTGGGACAGGGACGCCTGGGGTACGATAAGTATGACTGAACTGCTCAAGTACTCTCTGAATGTTGGGGCCGCCACCCTCAGCACGAGCCTTGGCGCTGAGGGATTCTACGACTACGTGGAGCGATTCGGCTTTGGACAATTGACCGGGATTGATCTGCCCTACGAGTCGAAGGGCATCATGAGAGTACCCGGAGACGGCAATTGGCGGGAGGGAGACCTCGGCACCAACTCCTTCGGTCAAGGGATAGCGGTCACGCCATTACAGATGATCACAGCTGCTGCCGCAGTGGCCAATGATGGCCTGCTGCCAACACCATATGTGGCGCAGCGCATCGAACAGAATGGCCAGATCATCAAAGAGTTCCATCCACAACCAGGGCGGACTGTGATATCCCCGCGGGTGGCTAAGGACCTGACGGAGATGCTGGTGGAGTCGATGGCAGGCAAGCAGAACCTCAGTATCCCAGGTTATGCGATAGCCGGTAAGACTGGTACGGCGCAGATTCCCGTAGCAGGAGGATATCATCCTGTAGATACCATAGGCTGCTTCGTGGCTTACGCCCCGGCTGACGACCCTCAGTTCATAATCCTAGTCAAGATGGATAGACCCCGCGAATCTCCCTGGGGCACAGTGGTGGCTGTCCCAGTGTTCAGGCGAATAGCTGAGAAGCTGTTCGTCTATCTAGGCATACCGCCCGATGACGTCAGGATGGCGAGCACATAGCGCACTGGCTTGAGGAGGCCCCATGCTCTCTCTGGCAGGAATCTGGCAAGGGATAACGGGACAGGAGATAGGCGATCCGAAAGCGACGGAGTTTCGTTTTCGGGATGTGGTCATTGATTCGCGGAAAGCTGACAAGGACTGTCTATTCATAGCTCTGCCGGGAGAGAAGGATGATGGCCACAATTATGTCAAGAATGCCTTGCAGCGGGGAGCCTCGGCAGCCATCGTGCACAGGATGGTTGATGGGCTACCCCAGGTCATAGACACCACCCAGCGCCCTCTGCCCTCGCCACCCTTGCGACTGTCGCCTCCCGTAGGTCTCCTCGTTGAGGATACATTGAAGGCCCTCCAAGACATGGCTGCCTACCACCGCAGACAATTCGATGTTCGTGTGGTTGGTGTCACAGGCAGCATTGGCAAGACCACTACCAAAGAGGCGATACACTCAGTACTCAGCAAGAGTTTCCGTGCGTTGAAGAGTGAGGAGAACCTCAACAACGAGATTGGTTTGCCGCTAACTTTGCTTGGCCTGAAAGAAGATCACACGACTGTGGTCTTGGAACTCGGGATGTATGCATTGGGTGAGATCGCCCAGTTGGCTGCGATAGCTCTTCCTCAGATAGGAGTAGTGACCAACGTGAGCTATTCCCATTTGGAACGGTTAGGGTCTCTGGAGCGCATAGCCAAAGCCAAGGCTGAGCTTATCGAGGCTCTGCCTCCTGATGGCACCGCGATACTGAACGGCGACGATCCTCAGGTGAAGGCCATGGGGAGCCTGACCGAGGCCCGGGTCTTATACTACGGTCTGAGCCCAGATTGCCACTTGCGAGCTAGTCATATCGAAAGCCGGGGGCTGGATGGAGTCCATTTTCGCATGCAATACGGTCAGGAGACACTCCACGTCAAGATTTCGTTGCTGGGGCGTCACAGTGTGCACACCGCGCTGGCAGCGGCCGCGGTAGGCGTCACGGAAGGGCAACCGTGGGGGCAAATAGTGGCCGGCTTGCGTGACATGGCTGTGCAACTGCGCCTGATTGCAACTCCGGGAGCGAAAGGGTCGACGATCATAGATGATAGCTACAACGCCAGCCCTACTTCCAGTCTGGCAGCTTTGAATCTGCTAGCTGAGTTGCAGGGGCGCAAGATAGCTGTGTTGGGGGACATGCTCGAGCTTGGTTCCTACGAAGAAGAGGGACACCGCAAAGTAGGTCGCCGAGTGGCAGGAGTGACCGACAAGTTGGTCACGGTGGGCGCACTAGGTGCAGTAATCGGGCGCGAGGCGATTGCCGTTGGCATGCAAGCGGATGACGTCTTCTTTGCCAAGGACAGTCGGCAAGCAGTGGAGTTCCTGCAGGATTTCGTGGCTTCCGGCGATCTGATCTTGGTCAAAGGGTCACGTGGAATGCATATGGAAGAAATCGTTGCTGAGTTGGGAGAGGAATAATGGCCTC
>JAUWYD010000141.1 GCA_030616025.1 Chloroflexota bacterium | reverse complement strand
TGGCTTTTCAGGCATTGCTATCTCACGCACGGATCACGGGCCGGCAAGGGCAATGGGCGAGATAGGACTCGAACCTACGACCTCGCGGATGTGAACCGCGCGCTCTCACCAGCTGAGCTACTCGCCCCCCAAGATCACAATTGTAGCATCTACCTCTTCGGAGTGCAACTCCGCCGAGTGCTTGCCTTCTGTTCCTGAAGACAGTATGATAAGACATCGGATTAGACGGCTCGAAACATGACCTGGTCAGCTCGCGGCCGCGGACACGCGTGGGACGGTCTTATGCAAAACAAGGGCTCCGCTATGGCGTTCGTCTTCGTTCTCTTAGTGATGTGCGTGGGTGCCTGGGCGGCGCTCTCGACCCTGACGAAGGGTAGAACTGATAGCACCACAGCGCTGGAAAGAGGGACACCGACCGCTGGAGCGGAGACGACCGTGATCAGTTCGACACCTGCGCCCACTGATACACCGTTGGGAACACCGAGTCCCGACTCCGAGCTGTCCACACCAGTAGCCCCTACGGTCACGCCCGAGCCACCAGCCACGCCCACGTCTCCGCCCCCACCAAGTCCTACGCCTCCTCCTACCCCAACGAGGTCGGCTGCCGAGCCGACTCCTTTCCCGCCGTCTGGGCCGCACCAATTCTATGTCGTCCGGAATGACCGAGATTGCAGCGCTGGTGGCCTCATTGGCGGTTGGGTTTACGATGCCAGCGCCAATGGGCTAGCTTGGGCTAACATGCGCCTCTACACCGTCGGCTGGAGTGCCCCCCCGAAACAATCTGAGGGACCGCCCCAGACTGGGAAGTATGAGTTCACCATGGGGCTTGATGCGGGGCTGTTCCATCTACTCATCGTTGACACCGATGGCCAGCCGCTCAGTGCTGCGGTGGATGTGGACTATCAACCCGGGTGCAGCCAGCGCATTGACTGGCAACGGGTACAGTGAGGTTGTGGGCCTATGGTAGTTCGCCCGTCGTCCTCGCCGCTGCCAAGGTCTGGTAGGCTGGCCTCTCCGACCAGTCCTCCCGGAGGATGCCGAACGCTGCCTGTTCGCCGTCTGCGCCGCGAGCAGGGGCGAAGTTGAGGTTCCAGACGAACATCACGCCCATGTAACCTTTGTTCCTCGCTATCTGGAGGGCGGTGACGAGATATTCAGCCTGCTCCAACTCGGTGTTATCCGTGGCGTACTCGTACCCTTCGTTTGGTCTCTCACTCAGGTTCTTGATGCTCGCCCACCCGAACTCAGTAGCCCACAGCTTGCGGTCAGCGTCGCCAAACTCGGACATAATGCTGTGGTATCCCTCTATGGTGTTCAGGAAGTAGAATTGGCGGTCACCCCTGAAGCCGGTTGAGTCCTCCGCTTCACTGTAGGGCGGTGGATATCTCCAGTCGGGCGGGTTGTTGAACCCGCTGGGGTGTACCCCCACCGCATCGCAGTAATCCCGTAGCCCAGCTTGGTACATCTGCCTCAGGTACTCAAAATCATCTATGGCTGTTGGGCTAGTGTAGCCCACGGGTGTGGGACCTCCAGAGACGACTATGGCGCTCGGGCATACGGCCTTGATACGATCATAAGCCACGTGTAGCAGGTCTACGTATCCCTCGGCACTCAGTGCCCGCCCGGTATTCCACTCCCGCCTCAGGTTCTGCTCGTTCCAGATCTCATAGGCCTGCACTTTCCCGCAATACCGCTGAGCCATGGCCGCCATGAAATCGCCACCGTCGTCATAGTCCACCGGAGGGCCATCCTCCTCACTTCGTCCCCCTCTGGCCCAGTCCGGGGCCTTGACCACGCTGAGCAAGATGTTGAGGTCGGCTCCATGAGAGACTTCCACTATGCGGTCGATGGGCTCCCAGAGATACTGTCCCTTGCTGGGTTCGAATTCCTTCCATTCTATCTGGTGCTTGATCCAGTTGAAGTGCATGTTGTTTACCAACTGACTGACGTAGCCTGCGTCTAGATGGAAGAAGTGAACCTGGATACCATAGTCGAAGCTACTTCCTGAAGAAGATGGCGAGGGCGTTGCAGCGGTGGGCGCTACCGGCGTATCCGGAGGAGGCGTCTCGCTAGGGGAGGGAGAGACCACTGGTGAAGGCGGAATTGCGGTCGGCTCGACGCTCCGGGTTGGACTGGGTGTCGGTGTTGCCTCTTGCGGTCCAATGACAGGCAACAGGTCCAACATCCCCAAGATCACCAAGCCAAGGCCAAGCACTAACACCGCAGATGCGGTCGCCGCTGCGCACCCATATCTTTTCAAGCTGGAGCTTCGCTTTTGTTGAGGTGTCAACTGTGCCCCTCCTGCTTCGTTCACATAGTCTTCTGTCGTAGGAATGCCCTACGATGGCGTAGGGCATCAGTCATTCGATGGAAAGACGGAGCATGGGGAGCGAGAACCCATGCTCGGTGTTCGAATACTCAGCGACCTTATCACTACTTAGGCATACTTGCCAGGGCGTGGTAGGCTGGCCTGGGAGTCCCGTCTGTCCTGAGGACGCCAAACTTGGATCCCTCCCACCAGGCACCAACGTCAACGGCGAAATCGAGGTTCCATATGAACATCACTCCCATGTAGCCACTCTGCTTGGCGATCTCCATGGAGCGAACCAGATACTCTGCCTGGTCAGCCTCGCTGATCGTCGCCGCGTATTCGTAGCCAGGGTTTGGTGAGTCAGCCATGTTCTCTATCGTAGCCCAGCCAAACTCGGTGGCCCACAGCTTCTTGTTTCCGTCGCCGTTCTGCACCATGATGTTATGGTAGGCTCTGATGGTGCTCAAGAAGAAGAAGGAGCGGTGGCACCGCCCGTCGCCACGAGAGCGGCACGACTCAGAGGTGTCATCGGGCGCCTTGTCAAAGCCGCTGGGGTGAACGCCCACCGCGTCGCTGTAGTTCTTCAAGCCGTTGTTGTACATCTCTCGCAGGTATTGCGCATCGTCAATGGCCTGAAAGCCGTCATTCACGCCGGTTGGCGTAGGCGCTCCGGAAACCACGATCATACCGGGGCAGGCGGCCTTGATACGGCGATGAGCAATCTTCAGCAAATCCATGTACTCCTTGGCGCTTATGCGCCTACCGGTGTTCCACTCCGTGTCCAGGTTCTGCTCGTTCCAAACCTCGATGGCTTGTAGCCGACCGCAATACCGTTGCGCCATCGCGCCCACGAAGTTGCCGTACGTCGTCAGATCGTCCGGGGGACCGTGCCCCTCGGTTCTGGCGCGAGCCCAGTGAGGAGTGGTCACCACCGAGAAGAGAAGCTTCTTGCCTGCTCCGTTCGCCAGTGAGACCACGCCGTCAAGAGTGGCGAAATCTATCGCCCCTGGCGACGGTTCTTGGTGTTCCCAGCGGATCTGCAGCTTGATCCACTTGAATCCCAGGTTGTTCAAGTGTCCCAGGGTGCTGGAGCTTACCCGGGCCAATTGAAAGCCGTAGTTGAAGCCCGTGCCCGGCGGTGGTGGCGCTGAAGGAGGCGGCGGGGTCGGAGTGGGTGCGGGTCCAGTTGATCCTCCCGAGGGTCTGGGAGTAGGTGTGGGAGCAGGAGGTGGCGTGGGTGTCGGCGTGGGCGTTGGCTCAGAGACAACGAAGGAGATCCTGCCTCCCTCAGAACTGGCTGTCTGGCCTCCGTCATCTGAGATAGCAGCGGAGATAGAGTACTCACCGCCCTCGAGGGGCGCAGTCCAGGCGAAGACGGGCTCGGAGAGAGAGCCGATCTCTTGCGTGAGGCTAGCGCCGACTGCGCTCTCCACCGTCCATACGATGGCAAACTGGGTATCGGCCGCAGGCGTCACGGAACTCAGATATTCTTGGAAGACGTCCCACATCTGTTCGTCGTTCCCCTCCGCCAGCAAGCCCGGTACGCTAACTCCCTTGAGGTTATACTTGCTCACCAAATCCAGCTTGTGGGCCATGCTGGTCGCGTTTTCCAGCCAGACGGTGTGTTCGCCCTGCCCGTTTGTATAGGTGAACCAGTAGGACTGGGATTGCTCGTCGAGATTCACAGCGGAAGGTCCTCCCGAGAGCTGCACTGTGATCAGCTCTCCAGGGGCAAAGGTGTTTCTTCCCTCAGGGAGAATGAGACTGCCGCCCAGCAATTGCAGAGTCTCGGCGTAAGACCTAGGGGCCACTGAATCTCCTACCCAATCGGTGCTGTAGCTCGGCAGAAGTACCTGGATCTTGTACCTGTCGACGGCATTCACGGCGTAGCCCAGCAACGCTTGCATCTGCCCCCCTGGAGCATAGGCGTCCGATCTAGCTATCGCAGGAAGCTTGAAGCTGTCAACGGCTTGTCCTATAGCCTGCCAGTCATAGGCTCCCGTTTCCCACCGGTCCTCCGCAATCTGAACCGGAGGTTGCACCGTAACGGCCAACATCTTGTGGTAGGAATGGAGCTCCTGACTCAGCTCGGTAACGAAGGCTGTGAATTGGACTCTCAATCCTGGGTCCATTCCCCGGTAGTCGAGATTGATGCCGGGATACATGTTCTGCACGGCAAGATCGACGATATCACCAATGTGGTTTCTCCGCAGTTCTTCACTGACCAGGATGTTGTTGACCAGATC
>JAUWYD010000287.1 GCA_030616025.1 Chloroflexota bacterium | reverse complement strand
ATGGAGCGAGCAGAAGCCATAGACACCAAGGGCACCTCGGCCTCCTGGATCAACGGTACCATGGCCAGGCTGTTGCCGCTCAGGGTGCCGCAGACGATGGCATCTACCTCGTCCTCCTCGATCAACCTGGTGACTACGCTTGATCCGACATCCGGTGATCTATCGGTGTCATACATGATGACCTCGACATCGTGGATCACGCCATCAGGTCCCGAGACACCACCTGCCGCCTCAAGCTGCGCGGCGACCATCTCCGCGGTGTTCCGCTCCGGCATACCCAGGCTGGACCCACCTCCGGTCGCAGCGGAACAGAAGCCCAGCTTGTAGGCTGTGCCCTCGACCGGCACCGCTTCCGTGGGCTCCGGCGGAGGCGGCGTCGGCGTTGCCTCCGGAGGAGGCGCGGGCGGCGGCTCGGGCGGCGGCGCGGGCGGCGCGCAAGCTGAGACCAGCAGCCCCAACAAGGCAATCATCGTCACTGTAGCAAAAGCTAGCTTCTTCACTTCTTTTCCTCCTGTTCAATCGTGCTATTGGACTTACTCACCTTCAGCCAGAATTGAACTCTTCTTTCTTGACCACCTCCTTTCTATGTTTGGATGTCCCCAACAAGAAGTTGACCAATAGTGAAGGGTTGATACACCTACCCGGGCCCTTTCAGGTGTCGAACTGGTCATGAGAATCTCGGGTAGATTATACATCACCCTCCCCAGCATTGTACAGTTCTGACAACATTGCGTCTCGTTGAATGCCCTAGAAATCAGGCGTCAGAACGATCCTCTTCATTAGGGTGGTGGTGTGAGCCTCTTCGAACACGTCCTGTATCTTGCTCATGGGCCGAGTCTCGACGAACGGCTCCAGCTCCACCTTTCCATCCAGAACCATCTCCAGCACCGTGGGATAGTACTCCGGCAGGCAGCCCCAAGTGCCAATGATCTCAGCGTCGAAGGCCATCAGCCTTGAGAGCGAGTACTCATTGAGATTGGTCGAAAAGCCTACCCAGACCAGTTTGCCCACGAAACCCAGCAGAGCCAAAGCGATGTCCTGAGCCGGCTTTGCTCCGGTCATCTCGAAGATCTTCCAACCCCAGTTGGATGGCAGGCCGTTAGCCTTGCAGAGTTCGCGGAACTCGTTGCGCACATCCTTGGCGCTCTTGTCGGTGGAGTTGATCACATAGTCAGCTCCGTAGTTCAAGGCCCTCTTCAGCTTCTCCTCATGGCGTGCGATACCTACCACCACACCGACGCCCATGGCCTTCAGCATCTGCGACATGAACACGCCTAGACCCCCTGTCACCCCGGTGATGATGCACCTGTCGCCCTCCTGCACGTCAGCTCTCACCGCCGCCTGATAGGGGCTGGTCACTGCATCGGCTATCACGGCAAGCCACTCGAGAGGCATGCCCTTGCGGTCTTCCACAGGGCACAAGTCCATCGCTGGAACGACGATATGGCTAGAAAAACCGCCGTAGATGTCCAGGCTGTTGCCGGGCATCTTCTGCGCCAGGCACCGGTTGCCTCGGTCCATGTCACAGATCGGGCAACCGCGACAAGGCATGACCGCCGGAATGATCGCCTCCTTGCCGATCCAGTCCTTCTCTCCAGCCACGACCACACCGCTGATCTCATGGCCCAAGGTTAGAGGCGCCTTGGTCACCGTGGGGACGCCATAGTAGAAATATCCCAAGTCTGTGTGGCAGACCCCGCAGCCAGCGATCTCCACCAGGACATCGCCAGCCTGCAGCTCCGGCACCGGGATGCTGGTCCTCTCAAGCTTCCCAGGGGTCACCTCTCCCGTCTCCCTATCCTTGCTGGTTGGCTGTACCATCTGCCAGGTCTGAATCTCGTCAGGCACGGTTGTCATTCTCTACCTCCTCGCTACTGGTAATAGGTTCTCCTGTGTTGGTTCCGCCGCCTGCGATTCGGCAGCAATAAGCGCCGCCCCAAAAGCCCCCATTTCCTGAGGATGCGGCGCTATCTCCACTCTCTTCTTGGCCCTCTCACCGATAATCTCAGCCACTATGGGGTTGTGGGCCACGACCCCACCACTCATGATCACTCGCCCAGTCAGAGTGTCCATCTCCAGGATGCGCTTGGCGACCGAATTGAGAAGGCCCCTGACGATATCCTCGAGCCTCTCACCCCCCCGGATCCTGTCAAGGACTTCGGTGGCAGTGAAGACTGTGCAAAAGCTCCCCAACTCCGTCCCTTTGCTGGACTTTCTGGCCAAGTCCTCGAGATCATCTAAGGGGATGTCGAGCTTGTAGGCCATCTCCTCCAAGAAGGCACCGGTGCCGGCCGCGCACTTGCGATTCATCTTGAAGCTGGTCTTCCTGCCTCCGGCATCAAGCTTGACCACCTTGTTGTCCTGGCCACCGATATCTATCACCGTGATTTCCTCGGGGAAATAGTGGTGACACCCTTTGGAGTGACAGCTTATCTCGGTCTTGCTCAAGTCTGCAAAGGATATGCTCCGCCTCCCAAAACCGGTGGCAACAACGTAGTCTATGTCATTCCTGCTGAGTGTGGCTCGCTCCAGGGCTTCGTCGAAGGCGATCTCCGCAGATTCCAGCAGCTTCGCACCAGACCTGCGCACGAAGCTGCCCAGTATCCCCTTCCCCGCATCTATCACTACTGCTTTGGTCGTCGAGGTGCCCGAATCCAGCCCTGCGAAGTACCTATCGTCCAGGTTCACTCCTTTCTGTGAGAAGGCCTACTTCCTCTCCTCAAGCTGTTCGATGAAGGCCTCGATGTTGGTCCTGGTGGTCTCCTCCGAATACATCCTCAGATCGTTCAAGTCGGCATCAATGGTCAGAGTGGGAATGCCGAGCTTCTTCTC
>JAUWYD010000244.1 GCA_030616025.1 Chloroflexota bacterium | reverse complement strand
AAACGCCAATGTTTGGCAAGACTCATATTCTAGTCTCCTGTCCACAGCACCGTCTCCAAGACAAGCGTGGACCGTGTGCTTCGCTGACAACCCAAGCGTTTCCAGACCCCCAGCTCACCACAAGGTCTCCGCTCGCACGGGACCCCACTAGGGTGACTTGAGGATGTGGGTCACGCCCGTGGCTCCGCTTCCACCAATGCTTTGCGCCATACCCAGGCCCCCATCCACCTGATTGGCACCGGCCTCGCCCCGCAGCTGCTGCACGAGTTCGACCACCTGATAGACACCGCTGGCACCTACGGGGTGGCCCCTGCCCTTCAGGCCCCCCATGGTGGAAATGGGGATCCTTCCCCCCAGAGCGATCTCTCCATCTACAGCGAGTCGGACCCCCTCGCCCTCAGACGCGAAACCGCACGCCTCGAGGGACAACGCTGCCATAATAGTGAAGGCGTCATGCAGCTCGAAGAGATCCACGTCCTCCGGGCCTACCCCTGCCTGAGCATAAGCCCTCTGAGCCGATTCATACGCCGCCTGCAGAAACAGTGGATTGCTCCGATCGTGGAGCGCCATGGCATCGGTCGCAGCAGCGGAAGCGACGATTTCGACTGCGGAGTTGGCTCTCTCTCCAAGAGTCTTCTCCGAACACAGAACCAAGCTGGCCGCACCGTCCGCCACAGGTGCGGAATCGAGCAAGCCGATGGGATCAGCGACCATACGAGCGTTTGCGAAAGCGTCCACAGTGATGGGACGACGGAACATTGCATACTCGTTGTTCGAAGCGTTCTTATGAGCATTGATCGAGAAATGTGCGAAGTCCGACCGTTCGACATGGTGCTCGTAGATGTATCGCCGCATCAGCAAGGCGTTGAGCGCCACCAGGGAAAGACCATGGATCGCTTCGTATTCCTCGTCCGTGGCCGTAACCAGGGCCTCTTCGACTGACGGCCCAGACAGGTCAGTCATCTTCTCTACTCCGGTGACGATGACGATATCCTGCAAGCCACTGGCCACGGCAAGATATCCCATCCTTACCGCTGCACCTCCTGAGGCACCGGCAGCTTCGACGCGTACCGCTTCAGTGCCCGCCATACCAGCGAAGTCGGCGACCAGCGCAGCCAGGTGCTCCTGTCCGGCCACCTCCCCGGAAAGCGCGTTCCCAACGTAAATGGCATCGACCTTTTCGACGCCCGCTTGCTCCATGGCCTCAAGCATGGAACTCACAGCCAAGTCACGGGCTGAGCGGTCCCAATGCTCCCTGACCGGCGTCTGGCCGATGCCGACCACATAAACCTTGGTCAATGGCTCAGATACCTCCTTCGGCCTACTCCTCCCCGAGCGAGGGCCAGCGTGGGAACCTAATACATCGAGAGTTTGCCCCGATGCCGGGCATATCGAGCGTAGTCAATCTCCCGGCGGCGGGTGACATAGTCAGCGACGCTGGGCAAAGGGTTCCTGCCTCGAGCGATCAACTCTGTCGTCACGAACGAGAAAGCATCGCTTCCCGCGCCAGAGCCAAAGGACGCCAGCAGGATTCTTTCTCCAATGTCAGCCTTGTCAAGGACAGCCGCCAACCCCAAAGCCGATGAAGCTGCGTACGCGTTTCCGATCACTGGTACCAAGAGGCCATCCTCGTACTGCTCCCGGGCGAAACCCAGCCGCTTCGCCAATCTCACGGGGAACTTGCTATTGGGCTGATGAAAGATGACCTTATCGTAGTCTTGTGGACCATAGCCCAGTTCTTCCATCAAGTACCGGGTAGCCATCAACGAATGCGTGAAATAAGCTGGCTCGCCGGTGAATCGACTGCCATGCGTAGGGTAGCTCTGACTGGGCCTGCGGAAGAAATCGGGTGTATCAGAGACGTAGGAATGAGACCCCTCCAGGTAGGCCATGCTTTCCTCTCTCGGCCCCATTATGAAAGCGGCACCTCCGGCACCAGCGGTGTATTCCAGCTGGTCACCTGGCCTCCCTTGCGCGGTGTCTGCACCTATAGCCATCGCATATTGAGCCATACCTGATCCCACAAAGCCGACCGCTGCCTGCATAGCCTCCGTGCCAGCCTTGCACGCAAACTCCCAGTCGGCGGCAGTGGTGTGAGGCGTGGCGCCCACGGCCTCGGCGACAATAGTGGCCGTAGGCTTCACAGAGTAGGGCTTGGATTCGCTGCCCAACCATATGGCTCCCAGCGTCTGAGGATCGATCCTTGCTTTCCGCAGCGCGTTCCTGGCAGCCTCGATGGCTATGGTGGCCGTATCCTCGTCCAGTCCAGGCACCGCCTTCTCCTCCAGATGAAGGGTGTCCTCACCCATCTTCCACACACGAGATATCTCGGCGGCGCTGATCCTGTAGCGCGGGATGTAGGCCCCGTAGCCAACTATTCCCACTTCTTTAATAGGCTTCATCATAAGCTGTCCTCTCCTTGCTCCAACATAATGTCAGGACATCTGCCCAACCAACTCTTCAGCTCTGTCCAGCCGAATGACGCGCTCCTCTACCATTCGCGCAGCCACCCTGTCTGCCAAATCACCGCGAGCCCCAGCGGCGACGGCCATGCTACGCGCATGGAGCTCCATGTGCCCTCGTTGGATGCCCTCAGTGGCCAGGGCACGCAGGGCAGCGAGATTCTGCGCAAGCCCCACGGACACTATCACCTGAGCCAACTCCTGAGCCGTCTGCACTCCCATGACTTTGAGAGCCACCCGGGCCCCAGGATGGGCTTTCGTCGCCCCGCCAACGATACCCACAGCCATGGGCAACTCCAGGGTACCCACCAGGTTACCGTCAGAGTCAACGTCCCACGTGCTCAAAGACTGATAGAGACCAGAGCGCGCAGCATAGGCATGAGCCCCAGCCTCCACAGCCCTCCAGTCATTGCCGGTGGCGATGAGCACCGCATCTATTCCGTTCATGATTCCCTTGTTGTGGGTCGCCGCTCGATAGGGATCGACGGCCGCCAAGGCATAGGCGTTCACGATACGCTTGGCCACCTCTTGACCCTCAAACCCATCAAGAGCCAGAACCTCAGAAGGTACCACAGCCCGGGCGCGAGCTAGACGCCTGTCTGCGAGATTGGACAGAATGCGCAACAGCGCCTGCCCCCCTGTTATCTCTTCCACCAACGGGGCCAGTGCCTCAACAGCCGTGTTCACGGCGTTGGCCCCCATCGCATCCCGACAATCGTATATCAGATGCACCACCAGCATGGGGCCCGCAGGCGTTTCAGGAACGATGCGCGCCTCCAGGTCTCTGGC
>JAUWYD010000076.1 GCA_030616025.1 Chloroflexota bacterium | reverse complement strand
GCGTCAAGAGGCGGTACTAGATGAACGCTCGAACCGCTCCGTCCAGCAGATAGGCTGCCGAAAGGAGCAGCCCCGTCAGCAGGTGGATGAGCACTGTGGCCGCGTTGGCAGGGACCAGCTTCAGGTAGTCGTCGTAATGGGCGCGTGCCACGCCGATGGCCCTTATCGCTACCGGCAGGGTGGCCAGTGCTATCAACGTGAAGGGCGAGGTGACGCGGAATACGGCTGCCAGTAGGATGGAGAGGTACGTGGCTGCCATGAGGACCACGTAGCCCTGCGCGGCGCGTCTCCTGCCCCATCTCACCACCAGGTGGTCTTTCCCCACCGATCCATCAGCTGGCGTGTCTTGAAACTCGTTGATGTATAACACGCCAGCAATGAGGAGCGCCACGGGGATGGAGGCCACGGCGGGTTCCAACGCCAAGTAGCCGGTCTGTACGTAGAAGGAGCCCACGGTCATCAGCAGCCCGAAGTTCAGGCCAATGAAGAACTCGCCAATCCCCTTACGGACCAGGTTTATGGGAGGGGCGGTGTAGAAGAAGCCAGAGAAGAGACCGATAAGTCCCAGGACGATGATCACCGGACCCCTCACGTAGGCCAGGTACAGGCCCACGACACATGCCAGGGCGAAGGCGGCGAGGGAACCGCTTATCACCTCCCTGGGGGTCAAGAGGCCCTCCTGGATCATCCGGCTGCCGCCCGTGAAGGGACGCACGAATTCGACGTTCACGTCGTCGGTCCCGCTGCGGTGGTCGAAATAGTCGTTGGCCACGTTCGTTCCCGTATGCAGGAGGAGCCCTCCCAGCATGGTCAGCAGAAAGTGGCCCCAGTGAAAAGAGCCCGTCCTGGCCCAGGCGATGACGGCTCCCAGCAGGATGGGCACTATCGTCGCTGTGAAAAACGGCACTCGCACCTCAGTCAGCCAGATCTTCACCTTGCTCCCCCTGAGGGCAGCTACGGTGTCGGCCATGGTACCTCCTCTTCCATCTCCAATACCTTGCGGGAATGACCCGGACCCTCCGCTGGTCCGATGGTCCCCTTCTCTTCTAGGAAGTCTATCAGGCGGGCGGCCCGCACATAGCCGATGCGCAGGCGGCGCTGCAGGAATGTTATCGAAGCCCGCTTCTCTCGCCTCACGACGTTGATGGCTTCCTCCAGGAGTTCGTCCTCTTGCTCGTCCTTTTCCTCAGGAACGGCGGCGACGTCAGACCACAATGGCTGCTGAACCAACTCCTCCTTCGCAGCCTCTGTGGGGATCTTCAGTCCCTTCCAGGACAGCACCAGTTTCTCTAGCTCCTCGTCCGAAACGAAACAGCCTTGGAGGCGCACCGGCGTGGAGGAATCCGAGGCTATGTACAGCATGTCCCCTCTTCCCAGAAGCTTCTCCGCCCCGCCCTTGTCCAACACCACGCGCGAATCCGCACGGGAGGTCACGGCGAAGGATATGCGCGCTGGGAAGTTGGCCTTGATCAGGCCCGTGACCACGTCCACCGACGGGCGCTGGGTCGCTATGATGAGATGTATTCCCGTCGCCCTGGACATCTGGGCCAGGCGACAGAGCGAGCTTTCGACCTGGTCGGGCGCGACCATCATCAGGTCGGCCAGTTCGTCCACCACCACCACGATGCAGGGAAGCGGCCTCTCTCCCTGTTGAAGCAACCTCTGGTTATAGTGGTCGATATTGCGAGCCTGCGCTTCGGAGAGAAGCTTGTAGCGGCGATCCATCTCCCGCAGCACCCACTTCAGAGTTCCCACCACGCCCTCGATCTCCACCACCACCGGCGAGAGGAGATGGGGAATACCGTTGAAGTTGACCAGTTCCACCCTCTTCGGGTCGATCATCAACAGTCTCAAGTCGTCGGGGGTGCTGTTGAAGAGGAGGCAGGTCACGATGGAGTTGATGCACACGCTCTTCCCGGAGCCGGTGGCGCCCGCGATGAGGAGATGGGGCATCCTCCCGAGGTCGGCCACCACCGGTGCCCCTGATACGTCCTCGCCCAGGGCGATCTTGAGTTTGGAGGTCTCTTGCCGGAATTCGTCTGATTCCATCACCCCTCGCAGGGACACCAGAGAGACCTCATCGTTGGGGACCTCGACGCCGATGATGGAGCGACCCGGCACCGGGGCTTCGATCCGTATCGGGGCGGCAGCCAGGGCCAGGGCCAGGTCTCGGGCCAGCGCATCGATCTTGCTGACCTTGACCTTGGCCTGGGTCATCTTGCCGTCTCGGGCCTTTCGTTCCACGTACCCCGGCTCGACGCCGAACTGGGTGACGGTGGGGCCCTGATTGACCTCGACCACCTTGGCGGGAACTCCAAAGCTGTGCAGAGTGTCTTCGATGATCTGTAGCTTCCGTCTTACTTCCGTCTCACTGAGCTCCTGCCCGATGTTCTCCTGCAGGATGTTCTCGACCGAAGGCAGGTTCCATTCCTTGCCGCCAACGATGATCCGTGGAACTGGGAGAGTGTCCTTCTTTTGAGGGGATTCCTCTTCGAATGGTGAGGGTCTCAACAAGTCGGACACCTTCTCAGCCACGCGTGAGGCTACCCTTTCGTCCTTGGACGCACGGCGGATCTGGAGCTTGGGATAGTGATCGCGATACAGGTTCCTCAGGTCCATCGAGGCTCGTCTGAGGTATGCTCCCATCTGTACTATGGAGACGCCGAAGAGCATAATGGCGCCGACTATGCCCATCGCGGCCAGCGTGACGTAGGCTCCGATGCTGCCAATGCTCACTGTGAGTGCCTGGCTCACGAACCATCCCACGTAGCCTCCTCCACCGCCTTCCGCAGCGAGCTGTTGAGCATCATCAGGGAACGAAAGCAGATGGATGGCGGTCACGCAGGCAACGGAGAGCAAGGTCGCGCCCAGCGTCCTCCCCCATTGGAAGCCGGGTTCACGCCCGAGGCTCTGGAGGAGCAGCCAGAAGCCCACGGCTCCCAGGGCTACGGGGATGGCATACACACCCCAGCCAAAGAATCGGCGCAACAATAGGATCCAGCCTTCCGTCAGCGGGTCTCGGGTGACGGAGGCCAGACTGAGTCCGGTGACCGCAGCGCAGCCCAAGAGGGCAAGAGCTGCTATTCTCACCCTCAGGGCAGGCGTTCCTTTTCGTGGGCGCGTCTTGGCGGGCATGTTCATTAGAAGAGGCTCAATTGCTCAGCATCCTGCGGAAGCTCCATTTCGGCGATCCTGTCTGCTTCGGCCAGAACCTGAGGGATCTTGGACATGTCCTCCTTGACCACCTGGCGCCATTTCGGCTGGTGCAAGGCCGCAGCAGGGTGGTACATAGGGTAGTAGATAATGCCTCCCACCTTGCGCGGCTGCCCGTGAATGTGGGAGATCTTGGCTCCAGGGAAGTACCGTTCCATGGAGAAGCGGCCCAGAGTCACGATCATTCTGGGCGAGAGGAGTTCGATCTGCCTGTCGAGGTAGGGTTTGCAGGCCTCGATCTCTTCAGGCAGGGGGTCGCGGTTGCTTGGGGGACGGCACTTGATTACGTTGCAGATGTAGACCTCTTCTCTCCTCAGACCGATGTCCTCCAGCAGTTCCTCAAGGAAGCGGCCCGCCGACCCGACGAAGGGACGCCCCTGTTGGTCTTCGTGGAAACCCGGGCCTTCCCCGATGAACATAATCTCCGCGTCCTCTGGGCCCTCGCCGGGCACGGTGTTCTTGCGTGCTTGGGACAGGATACAGCGCTCGCAGTTGGCAATCTCCTCGTAGAACTCAGTCAATGCAGACACAGACAAGCCTCCTCATTATGGAAACGGAACCCCCCATCACAGCTCACCACCACTCCTACCTGGTGGCCAATGAACCCCGTCATCGCAGCTACGAGATTCTATCACATCCGCTGCCGATTGTCTAAACCAGAGGGGAGACTGCGCCCCTCATTACCAGTTAGGGAGCCAGAACTCACGCTCCGTGTGGCTGCTCCACCGAGGGAGGAACCTGTTCAAGGTGGGTACGAACCTCCCGTCGTGGTTGCTTGTCTTGTTGCCTGTTGGGTGCTATACTTATATATACATCGAGACCTACCGCCTGGCGTCTCTCAGCGGGCCTCATTTAGTAGAACAAAGTTTCTAATCCAGGGAATCACGTGCTTTGAGTGAACGGCGAGCGGAGCGAACCCACTGGATGCAGTGTGCCCAGGCACCAATAGAGGGGGACGGGGAAGGTGAAACTGAGCGCTGATCGCCGAGATCAGCTGATTGAAGGCCTGGCGCGCCGATTGGATAGCTGGAGTTTGGCCACTCCGGCCGTCGCCTTTCTTGAGACACACAAGCCCCTCAGCTTCATAGCCAGCCAGAGCCTCTTGGCGTTCCAACCTCTCCTGACGATGTTCCTGGATGATGTCTCACTGGAAGAATACGTTTTGCTCCTCGAGGACAGGAGCAACATAGAGCGCGTCATCTGTCGCTTGGAGGAGTTGCAGCACGGCTTGAGTACCTCGGAATAGCCTGCTCCTTCTGAAGGGGGGAGGTCTTGGAGACGATAACCTCTATTCTCAATAACCTCGGGATAGGTGAGCAGCAAGCTTTGATGTTTGCGCTGCTGCTGCCCTTCTTTCCCCTGCTCCTCATCTTCAATCGTCGAATAAGGGAGAGGGGAAAGCCCGTTCTACGCTCCATCCCCGGCTATGAGGCCTTGCGCGAGTACGTGGGACAGGCGACTGAGAGCGGACGCTCGTTGCATGTGTCGATGGGGACTGGTGGGATAGGTACCGCGGTCACGGTGGAATCCTTGGCCGGGCTCACGATTCTGGAGCACATCGCCGCTCAAGCGGCGGCCTCGGGTCTGAAACCCATTGTCACCGTGTCCGATCCCTCGCTCTTGCCGGTAGCCCAGGATGTGCTGCGAAATGCTTATGCCGCTTGCGGACGCCTCGATGAGTACGATCCCACTTCCGTGCGCTTCATCTCGTCTAACAAAGTGGCTTACGCCGCAGGGGTGACGGACATCCTGGACCATGGTGAGGTGGCCGGCAACATCATGGTGGGCAACTTCAGCGATGAGTTCCTGCTGATGAGTGAAGTCGCCGCACGAAGGGAGATCGGTCAAGTTGCTGGAACCACCGCTCCCCAGATACTGCCTTTCGTCTACGCATCGGTGGATCATTCGCTGATAGGCGAGGAGATATTTGCCGCTGGCGCCTATTTGCTCAAGAGGACCAGTCACATCGCCAGTCTGGCAACTCAGGACTGGCTGAGAACGGCCGTCATAATCACTATCGTAGTCGGCGTCCTGGTAAGGAGTCTGGCCTGATCTGTGATGATGGTCCAGGGCAAGTCCTGCAACTGTCACCAGAAGGTACCTAGATGAGAAGGATGGTCGACGCTGTTGCGTTGGGTATGAAACGCTCGGTCCCTATGGCGATAGCCATGGCCATAGGATCCCTGATGCTGGTTGACTTCTTCTTCGATGAAAGGCACATCAACGCTCTAGGGAGTTTCTTCGTCGAATCGGCAGTAATCGTCGTCGCCTTTGCCCTACTCCTCGGCCTGCTCAACGTTCTGATAGTTCATGCCAGGAAGATCGCCAGGCGAGAGGAGGGCTGGCTGTACAGCATTTTCCTGGTGATAATTGCTTTGGTCGTGTTGGTGGGCGGAATACCAGGCCCCGAAAGCTCTGCCGTCACATGGATCTTTGACAATGTCCAGTTTCCCCTCCAGGCGGCCACCTTCTCCTTGCTGGCCTTCTACGTCGCAAGAGCCGCCTACCGAGGTTTTCGCCTTCGCAGCCTGGAATCCTTGGCGTTTGTCGCGGCAGTGATTGTGGTACTCCTCGGCCAGGTCCCCGTAGGGAGCTATCTCAGTGAGTTCGTTCCCGCAGCAAAAGAGTGGATACTGGATGTCCCCAGTACCGCTGGGGTGCGGGGCATCATCATCGGTGTTGCTTTGGGAACCATCGCTACCGGTGTGCGAGTTCTAATGGGCATTGATCGTCCGTATGGTGGTGAAGGGGGCAGCTCTCAATGATCAACTGTCCTCACTGCGGAGCTTCAAACAAGGACGGGAGTAAGTTCTGCG
>JAUWYD010000234.1 GCA_030616025.1 Chloroflexota bacterium | reverse complement strand
CGAGAGGTGCAGTCCATCCAGACCCTGTTGGAGTTCATCGATGTCCACGCCTGCATCAACCAGTGCTCCCAGGATCATGTCACCGCTGGCTCCGGCGAAGCAGTCGAAATAGGCAATTCTCATTTTCCAGACATCACTCGCATGACATTGTGGGCGAAATATCCCGCCCCGAAGCCGTTGTCCACATTGACCACGGCAACGCCCGGCGCGCAGGAGTTGAGCATGGTCAGCAAGGGTGCCAGACCCTCAAAACTTGCCCCATAGCCCACACTGGTGGGCACTGCGATCACGGGGCAGGCCACCAAGCCTCCCACCACGCTGGCTAGTGCGCCCTCCATTCCGGCGACGGCGATTATGACTTTGGCCCTGAAGAGTCTTTCTCGCTTGTCCAACAGGCGATGCAGGCCCGCCACTCCCACATCGTACAACCTTTCTACCCGGCTGCCCAAGACTTCTGCTGTGACAGCCGCCTCCTCTGCCACCGGGATGTCCGACGTGCCGGCAGAGATGACCAAGACATAGCTCTCGTCCTCGCTCAGGGTCTTGGGCTCCTCCTTCCGGCTATCTACGACGATGATGCGGGCCTGGGGATAATACCTTGCCTGCGGTAGAGCGGCTTTGACCGCCGTGAAGGTCTCCTCATCAGCGCGAGTGGCCATGACTCGATCATTCCTCTTGGACAGTTCCGAGAGGAGTTCCAGTACCTGTTCCGAGGACTTGCCTTCGCAGAACACCACCTCGGGAAAGCCCTTCCTCAGCCCCCGGTGATGATCCAGCACCGCATAGCTCAAATCCTGGTAGGGCAGATCGTGCAAGATGGACATGGCCTCATCAATACCGATCCGGCCCGCTTTGAGGTTTTCCAACAACTTCCTCAGGCGCTCATCCATGACCCCTCTCTTCCAGGGTTTCGTTCATGCTGCCGGTGCGGTAGCCTTCGAGGTCAGCTGTCACATAGGAGAACCCGAGCTTGCGGAAGTGATTGACTATCATGGAGCGATTCTCGAGCAAGAGGGGCAGGCTTTCGGCTTCTACCTCGATACGGGCGATGTCTCCGTGGTGTCGAACACGCACCTGAGCGATGCCCAAGGCGTGGAGTGAGCGTTCCGCTTCACCGATCTGCTCCAGTCTTTCGCGGGTGATAAGTGTTCCGTAAGGGATGCGACTAGCCAGACATGCGGCCGATGGCTTGTCCCAGGTTGGCATGCCCAGTCTGCGGCTCAGGGAGCGGATGTCGGCTTTCGTCAAGCCCGCCTCCACGAGGGGGCTGCGCACACCCAGTTCCTGGCCAGCCCGGATGCCCGGCCGGTGATCTCCCAAGTCGTCAGAGTTGCACCCGTCCACCACGTATGCGAAGCTCCTCTGTCGGGCGATGTGCTTGAGTTGATCGAACAGAACGAATTTGCAGTGATAGCATCTATCGGGTGGGTTGGCAACGTAGTCGGGATGATCCAACTCGTTGCTTTCAACTAGCATGAGCTCTGCCCCCATCTCCTCGGCGAGGCGGGTGGCCTGCTCCCGCTCTTGCGAGGGCAAACTTGGCGAGACAGCGGTGACAGCGACCGCCTTGTCGCCCAGTTGCTCTTGAGCTACCCTCAGGAGCAGGCTGCTATCGACCCCTCCGGAGTAGGCCACGACCACGCTCCCCATCTCAGCGAGGATGCTCCTCAGCTTCGCCAGTTTTTCCTCCAGGGTTCCTTGGTCTGTACCAGATGACATGGTAATACACCCCATTCTATGATTCTCGGCCAACAGGCTCGATAACGTTTTCGCGAAGACAAGTAAGGAGGGCATCACGGCTTCTTTCGGGAGGGACTTCGCCGTAGGCGTCAGACGGGCCCTTTCATGAGCTACCGAGGCCCTTCTCGCCGAGGTGCTCCAAGCTGGCAACCCGCTGGACCTGCGCTTTGTCCTCCTGGAAATCTATGACATTCAGCGCTGTACTGTCCTGTCGGGGGCCAAGCCAGATGATGGAGAGGTCATCGTTCATGAAGTGACACATGGCGGCCTTGACGGGAATCGGATGCGTGACCACGCAAACGCCGTTGCCTTTCTCCACAGAGAGGATGTTCTCTATTGTGCGAACAACCCTCTCCTGCACCTCCTGCAGGGTCTCCCCACCTGGCATCCGGTGCTCATGCGGCTTGAACTGCCAGGTGATGAGCAGTTCTGGATCGGATTCCTTCAGTTCCTCCGCTGTCTTGCCGGTCCATTCTCCATAATCCATGTCCCGCAAATCCCTGGATCTTGCGACGCCTCGGCGATGCTTGGCGGCCAAGGTGGAAGCCGTCTTGAAGGCACCTTCAAAGGGGCTGGAGTAGAAGGAGTCCACCTCTTTGTCCCGCAAGTGTGTGCTGAGAAGCTTGGCGTCCCCGATCCCCTGGCGTGACAGCTGATGTCCGGTACTTCCCTGAAATACCCCTTTTTTGTCCAGCGTGGTTTGCGCGCAGTTGACAACGTATACTCTTGTCACAGGCCGCACCCCTCTACCACCTTTCCCAATGTTCGTGTCAGATCTCAGTCATCTCTGCCGGGAACGAGGACCAAGGGAGGGGACCCTTCTTCGCTCTGCCCTGGCACGAGGACCGGAGGACGCTCTCGAGTCTCCCTAGCGTCCGGAGTGAGGACCAGGGGACGAGGTTCCTCCTCCTGTTCCTTTCCATAGGGCAGAACGATGTTGGGCTCAGGTAGTTCACCTCTCACTTCCAGCATGAAGTGGTTGAACAGATAGCTCCTTTCTCTCAAGAACGCGCTCCAGGGTGCCTGATAATGGTCTTCCTGGTACTTGGTGAACATCTCACCAGTGTAGGATTTCAAGTCAGCCTCAAACTCCGGAGGCACCACCATGCTGATCCACGAGAAGCGACGGAAGTCTCCTACGACGACCAGCCGGCCCACCAGTAGCTGTCCCACTTTGATTCCTTGGAGCGAGAGAGTGTGCTCCAATTCGTATTCCAGATCTTGAAATACATCGAGAAGCGCGATGGTCTCACCCTCCTCGACAGCCGACACTTCGTAGGCGCTGACAAGAGAACCCTTTGCTCCTTCCAGAAGTTCAAGTTCTTGCTCAGATAGGGAAGAACCTCGCTCAGCCAGGAAAAGCTCCACCACACTGCGGCCATCCTCGACAGTGTGGTAGTCGTGGACATACCAGTCGAGGAAAGTCATGATTTGCATTGGATCGAGGGAGTCGGTTTGTTCCGCGGTGTAGCTCTTGTTCCAGAAAAGGTCAAACGCTGACTCAAGGTCCTGACGGAAGCGCGCCTCCCTTGAGAATTCTACGAGCTTGCCCATCATCGTGTCCCAGGCCCTGTCACGACTGATGGCCTCGGATTTGGTAGCCGTCT
>JAUWYD010000239.1 GCA_030616025.1 Chloroflexota bacterium | reverse complement strand
ATAGCTCACGTGGATCCTGATGGAGACACGATCGCATCTGCTCTGGCCCTGGCACACGCTCTGAGGAAGATGGGCAAGAAGTGCATCCTAGCATGTGATGACCCAGTGCCCGAAGCTCTCTCGTTCTTGCCTGGGATACAGGAGTTCGGTACGCCAGCTATCACGGACGAGGACTTGATCATCGCTGTGGATGCCAGTGATCCTAACCGCCTTGGCAGCGCCTACCAGAGTGTCCTTTGCTTGGATAGGCCCACAGTGAACATCGATCACCATGTGACCAACAACATGTTTGGCACCGTCAACTTGGTACGGACGGAGGCAGCAGCCACGGCGGAGATTGTCTTCGATCTACTGCGAGACTTGGAGGTTTTACTAGATCCCCTGCTGGCCACCTACTTGTTGACGGGCATCGTAGCAGATACCCGGTCTTTCAGCACGCCCAACACCACACCACGCATTCTCGAGGTATCCGCCGAGTTGATGGAGGCGGGCGCCTCCCTGACCGAGATCAATGAAAACTACTTCAATAGAAGGAGACTAGTCACCCTGCGCCTGTGGGGCAAAGTGCTCGATCAGATGCGGTTGGACGGAGATCTCGTTTGGTCCGTCAACACCTTGGACATGCAAAATGAGTGTCGCGCTGGCTCCGACAACGGGGATGGAATAGTCAACCTGCTCGCCACCATCCGCGAAGCTGCGGCTGCGATAGTCTTCAAGGAGAGCGAAGACGGGCAGGTAGACATCAGCATCAGATCCAGACCTGGAGTGGATATCTCGCCCATTGCCATCCACTTCGGAGGTGGAGGTCACCCTCAGGCAGCAGGCTCCATTTTACAGGGAAGTCTTGAGCAGGTGATACCCAAGGTGTTGTCAAAGGCCAAACAAGTCCTGAACTCGAACCGCTAGCACAGCGGATCCAGGACCGATGGGGATGACAATGCGGCGTGGTGACAATATTCGAGAACACTGCCTAGCCTGTACGGGGGGGCTGGATTCTGCGACAGTCGGTGGAGCCGAACCCCGGAAGACTGCTATCGCCGGCATCCTGAACATCAATAAGCCTTCGGGGATAACCTCCCACGATGTGGTGGACAAAGTGCGGAGGGCGTCGGGGATAGGGCGAGTGGGTCATACGGGCACACTGGATCCGGCGGCATCCGGTGTACTGCTGGTCTGTATCGGCCAGGCCACACGAGTCAGCGAGTACCTGATGGAGGGTAGGAAGAAATATGAAGCTCAGATTCGCCTGGGAATAAGCACAGACACTGGTGACAGCGAAGGAAAAGTGACCCATGAGGCTCCCGAGGTCAACACCACGAGAGAGCAGATTGACCAAGCACTGAACCATTTCCGGGGCCCAATACAGCAACTACCACCTATGCACTCGGCCCTGAAGTACAAGGGAACGCCCCTGTACAAACTCGCCCGTCGTGGGATCGAAGTGGAGCGATCTCCCAGGCCCGTAGAGGTTCATGACCTCCAGTTGATCGACTGGAGCCCTCCTTCCATCCGACTGGTAGTCGAGTGTTCAAAGGGTACCTACATTCGCGCCCTGGCCAGAGATCTGGGGGAGATGCTGGGCACGGGCGCTCATCTGCAAACGCTGGTTCGCGTGGCTAGCGGGTGCTTCACCCTGGATAGTGCAATGCCCCTTGGCAACGTAGAGAACAGCTTTGCCAATGGACTCTGGTCGTACATTCTACATCCTCTTGATGAAGCCCTTCTGCATTTCCAGGCGGTCGTGGTGGATCAAGAAACAGAGACAAGGATCCGCCAGGGTCAGCAGGTGAAGGGCTTGGAACCTTTGGACGGTCCTTTCTGCCGTGTCTATTCGTCCTCGGGCAGGTTCATCGCCTTGTTGCGATACGAGGAAGAGAGGGAGGTCTGGCAACCGAGAAAGGTATTCAACCTTCATGAAGGTTCTACATGATCTGGCGGACGCAGGTCTTGAGAGACCTTGTGCCCTGAGCATCGGCGTGTTCGACGGAGTACATCTGGGCCATCGGCATCTCATAGACAAACTGATCAAGAGCGCCGAAGGCCATGACCTGCTCAGCGGAGTACTTACTTTTGACTATCATCCGGATGAACTGTTGGCTCCCGAGAGAGAGATCTGCTACTTGACCCTGTTGGAAGAGAAAGTGCGGTTGCTGGGTGAACTGGGCCTTGACTTTGTCGTGGCGCTGCCTTTCACCAGGGACTTGTCTCAAACAACAGCCCGAGATTTCGTCCTCTCCCTACTGAAGCGACTGCGTATGAGGGAGTTGTGGATAGGACCCGGCTTCACTCTGGGTCGCGCCAGGCAGGGAGATGCTGCCCACCTGAAGACGCTGGGACTAGAGCTCGGGTTCCGCCTCCAAGCTCTGGAACCACTAACGCACAATGGCCATGTCACAAGCAGCAGCAGCATCCGCGCTCTGCTTCGCGAAGGCAGTGTCGCTGAAGCGAGTCATCTTCTCGGACGTTATCCCTCCCTCAGCGGGAACGTGGTGAGCGGTGCTCGGCGCGGGCAAAAGCTAGGCTTCCCAACTGCCAATCTTGCAGTCGACGAAAGACTGGTGATTCCTGCCGACGGGATTTACGCTGTCCGCGTTCAGTGGGGCACTGCGAACCATCAGGGGGTGGTCAACGTTGGAGTGCGCCCCACGTTTGAAGATCAGTGTAAGCGGATTGTCGAGGCTCACGTTCTGGATTTCACAGGAGACCTTTACGGCCAATCCTTGGGGATACATTTCCTCAGACGCCTCCGCCCTGAGGAGCGCTTCGAAAGTGCTGATGCACTGATAGCGCAAATGAAGGAGGATGTGGCCCAGACTCGCCGGCTCTTTCAGGAGCTGGAGTAGTGAAGAACTCGGTGCCCAAGGCCTTCGAAGAAGTCGAACACACGGCTGATGCTGCGCTAAGAGTCTATGGCCAAGACTGGGGCGAATTCCTGGCAAACGCCGCTCGGGGCATGTTCAGCTTGGTGGCTGATTGGGGAGACCGGCAGTCCTTGAGGGAGCGCAAGGTGTCGTTGCAGGCCATGGATGGAGAGACCTTGCTGGTGGATTGGCTGAGCGAACTCCTGTACCTCCACGAGATGGAGGATGTGGTATACACCAGCTTCGAGATACTCAGCGCCTCGGAGAATCGTCTGCGGGCCGTTGTCAAGGGAACCGAGAAATGGAGCCCCAGAACAGCGATCAAGGCAGTCACCTTCAATGATCTGCGCATCGAGAAGACGCCTGAAGGATACGCGGCTACCATAGTGTTCGACACCTGAGAAGAGTCGGACAGCTACAGAAGGCAAGGAGCTTACCAGGTG
>JAUWYD010000048.1 GCA_030616025.1 Chloroflexota bacterium | reverse complement strand
CCCGACGAGGGTGGCACCGTCTACGCGGATGTCCGGGGTGCGGTATCCTTCAGCCAGTACAGCCTCAACTGCCTTCTCAACAGCCAGAGCCTCATCTTCGAGATCCAGCGAGTAGCGAAGCAACATCGCCACGCTGAGGATGGTTGCTATCGGGTTGGCGATCCCCTTCCCGGCGATGTCGGGAGCGGCGCCATGGATGGGCTCATAGACCCCGCTGTGGTTCTCGCCCAGCCAGGCGGAAGGCAACATGCCCATTGAGCCAGCCAGCATCGAAGCTTCGTCGGTCAGAATGTCGCCGAACATGTTGGCTGTGAGGATTACATCGAAGTCCGCTGGCTGACGGAGTAGATGCATCGCCGCCGTGTCCACCAGCATGCTCTCCAGCGTCACATCGGGGTACTCTTTCGCGACTTCGGTCACCACGCTTCGCCAGAGGCGGGAGACTGCCAGCACATTAGCTTTGTCCACTGAAGTGACCTTGCCGCGCCGCTGCTGAGCCAAGCGAAAAGCTATGTGTGCGATACGCTCAACCTCCTCGGCGCTGTAGATCATCGTGTCGTAGGCGGTACCGCGGTTATTCGTTGCTTCCTGGCGTGGTCCAAAGTAGATACCGCCCGTGAGTTCGCGGACCACAACCAGGTCTAAGCCTTTCAAGCGCTCCGGGCGCACGGGAGAGACGTCTACCAAGGCTTCGTGGAGGCGTACCGGGCGCAGGTTGGCATAGAGTCCCAGCTCCTGGCGCAGGCCTAGAAGTCCTTGCTCCGGGCGGATCGCTGAGGCCGGGTCCGACCAACGGGGGCCGCCGACGGCGCCCAAGAGGACTGCGTCCGCCTGTTGACAGGCCTCAATCGTCCCCTCCGGTAGCGCTGCCCCCGTGGCATCGATGGCGCAACCACCGATCAGCCCTTCCTCGAAGGTGAAGCTGTGGCCGTACTCGTCTGCTATGGCCTGGAGTACCTTTACCCCTTCGGCGACGACTTCCGTGCCGATCCCATCTCCGGGCAGAGTGACAATCCGCGCTTCCATAGGTTCTCCTCGCGCTACCTCTCTCTACTTCATACCATCCATAGTCAGGCCGTATTCCACGGCATCCGCCAGGGCCATCCAACTGGCCACGATGATGTTGGTGGAGGCCCCAACGGTAGTCCAGCGGTGGGTCCGGTTCTGCATGTCAACCAGGACGCGTGTGGTCGCCCCCGTCCCGCGCTCTCCACTCAGCATGTGTACTTTGTAGTCGGCCAGATCGAATCCGACCACGTCGGGATAAACGGGCGTGAGGGCCTTTCGGAGGGCCAAGTCGAGGGCATTCACGGGGCCGTTTCCCTCGGCGGCTGAGTGGAAGACCTGATTGCCCGTCCGGACCTTGATTGTTGCTTGGCAAGAACCGCCCTGTCCGTCTCGGTGTTCGACTAGGACCACAAAGTCGAGCATCTCGAAGGGAGGACGATACCCGTGTCTGGAGCGGCGAAGCAGCATCTCCACTGAGGCCTCGGCTCCCTCGAAGCTGAAGCCTTGGTGTTCCAGCCGCTTGACCTCTTGGAGCACACCGACCAGATCCTCTGGGTTCGTGTGGTCCAAGCCTATCTCCTCCACCATGCTCAGCAGGTTCCCTCGACCCGACAGTTCCGATACCAGAATGCGCGGGCGGTTACCCACGACGGCAGGGTCGAGATGCTGGTAGCTCTGCGGATTGCGACGCTGGGCGGCAACGTGCATTCCCCCCTTGTGGGCGAACGCACTCTGGCCTACATAGGGCGCCTGGCGCCAAACCTGTTGGTTGGCGATGGCAGCCACGGTGCCGGCAAGCTGGGTTAGGCCGGCCAAACGGCCTGGAGGCAGAGCCACTGTACCCATCTTCAACTCCAGATTGGGGATCAGAGCACAGAGGTTGGCATTCCCGCATCGCTCGCCATAGCCATTCATGGTCCCCTGCACGTGCGTGGCGCCAGCTCGGACCGCCGCCAGACTGTTGGCGAGGGCCATCCCACCATCGTTGTGGGCGTGGATACCCAGGATGACGTCCGGGAACAGCGAGCGAACCTCGCGGGCGACGGTCTCGATCTCCCAGGGCATCGAGCCACCATTGGTATCGCAGAGCACGAGCGTATCGGCGCCCGCCTCGGCCGCAGCCCGGAGCGTAGCCAAGGCGTGGTCCCTATCGGCCTTGTACCCGTCGAATAAGTGCTCAGCGTCGTAGATGACCTCGCGGCCTTGAGCCTTGAGGTAGGCGAGGCTCTCCTGGATGATGCGCAGATTCTCGTGGAGTGTGGTGCGGAGGACGTCGGCCACGTGCAGCACAGAACTCTTGCCTACGATGGTAACCACCGGCGTTTCCGCCCTCAGCACGGCCTGGATGTTCGCATCGTCCTGGGGTTTACTTCCCACCCGGCATGTGCTGCCGAAGGCAGCGATCCGAGCTTGCTCCAGGTTCAGTTCCCGCACACGCTGGAAGTACTCGGCATCTTTGGGATTCGAGCCCGGCCAGCCTCCCTCGACAAAGTGCAGCCCGAACTCGTCCAGGAGGCGAGTGATCTTCAGCTTGTCATCCACAGACAGGGAGATTCCTTCTCCCTGTGTCCCATCGCGACATGTCGTGTCATAGAGCCAGACCTGCTGTGGGTGTTCCATCGACGCTGCCTTTCGTCATTGCTAGCTGAGAAGCCAACTTGCTCTCGATGCACGTCAGACTTGCACCTCGCTGTGCGCCTCTAGCCGCCGCCGCGTGTAACGCACCAATCCCCCAGCTGCGACTATGTCCATGATGAAGGGGGGGAGCGGGGAGGTCACATAGGTGTGCCCGGTCCGCGAGTTGCTGATCGTGCCGGACCCAAGATCTACCGTCAACTGGTCTCCTTGCTCTGTCCCTTGCACCGCCTCCGGGCACTCCATGATCGGCAAGCCGGTGTTTATGGCGTTGCGATAGAAGATGCGCGCGAAACTCTTGGCGATAACGCAAGCTATTCCTGCCCCCTTGATCGCCAGGGGCGCATGCTCCCGAGACGATCCGCAGCCAAAGTTCTCCCCGGCAACGATGAAGTCTCCCGGCTTGACCGCAGAAGCGAATTCGGGCGCTATGTCCTCCATACAGTGTCGCGCCAGTTCCTCAGCTGTGGAAACGTTCAGGTAGCGGGCCGGGATGATGACATCCGTATCCACGTGATCACCGAATTTCCGGCTGGTGCCTGTCATATTGATCAATGTAACACCTCTCGCGGCCCAACGATACGCCCTTTCACGGCAGAAGCGGCCGCGACCGCAGGGCCAGCAAGGTAGACCTCGCTCTCGGGATGACCCATCCGTCCACGGAAGTTGCGGTTTGTGGTGCTGACTGCCCTCTCTCCCGCGGCTAAGACTCCCATATGGCCGCCCAGACAAGGGCCACAGGTCGGAGTGCTGACCACTGCGCCCGCCCGGACGAAAGTCTCGACCAATCCCTCCTCCAGCGCGTCCAGATAGACTTGTTGGGTGCCGGGGATGATGATGCAGCGTACGTCAGTGTGAACTTGTCGGCCACGAAGCACCTCGGCAGCTACTCGGAGGTCCTCCAGGCGGCCGTTGGTGCAGGAGCCTATGACGACTTGGTCAATCCACACATCGCTGGCTTCCGTGACGGACCGTACGTTCTCCGGCAGGTGAGGGAAAGCCACTTGGGGCTCGATCAGGCTCACGTCAATCTCGACTTCTCGAGCATATGACGCATCCGCATCTGGCTCGTAGACGGAGTACGGACGCGAGGTCCGGGCGTCCACGTACGAGCGCGTAGTATCGTCCACTGCGAAGAGCCCCGCCTTGGCACCCGCCTCGACGGCCATGTTGGACATCGTGAACCGTCCAGCCATTGAGAGATCGTCTGCCGCTGGCCCGGCGAACTCGATGGCTTTGTACACCGCGCCGCTGACTCCGATCTCCCCGATAGTGTGGAGGATCAGGTCCTTGCCACCGACCCAGGGCCGCAGTTGGCCGTAGTAGACGATGCGTATTGTCTCGGGGACGCGCATCCACGTCCGTCCCGTGGCCATAGCCACCGCGATGTCTGTGGAACCCATGCCAGTGGCGAAGGCCCCCAGCGCGCCGTAGGTGCAGGTGTGGGAATCGGCGCCCACGACGACGTCTCCCGGCGTCACTAGACCCTGCTCAGGGAGCAACACGTGTTCGATGCCCATCCTGCCCACGTCGAAGTAGTGAGGTAGGCATTG
Source organism: Chloroflexota bacterium (assembly GCA_030616025.1). Classification (GTDB taxonomy): domain Bacteria; phylum Chloroflexota; class Anaerolineae; order UBA7937; family B3-Chlor; genus B3-Chlor. The sequence continues at coordinate 3,384 of JAUWYD010000048.1, read as the reverse complement.
CGCTCGCGCGAACTCACGCATTGCCAGACACTGCTCGGCGGACTTGATGTCCTTATTGGGCGCGAAGTGGTCGGCCACCATCACGACCTTGTCCGGGTCGAATACCCGGTCCACGCCCAGCTTCGCGAACTCGCGGATGGCGATGGGAGCGGTGACGTCGTTGGACAACACCAGATCCACCGTCACCTCCACCAGGTCGCCGGGCCAGACCTCGGCAACCTGACCAGGGGAGACGTCACCTCCATCGCCTGCCAGGTGGGTGGCGATGAGTTTCTGACTTAGTGTATGTCCCATGTGGTTTTGCATCTGGCTCAGCAGGCCCGGGCGGGGGACGACGAAGATCCTTCGCTCTCGCCCTCCTCGTCGTCTGGGAATGCTTCGCCGTCCCACTTCAGCGCCCATCCTTGGGGCTCTGCGAAGTTGTCGGACGTCGCGCCACTGTTCGCCAGCACCTTCTCCCTCTGAGCCCGATTTACTGGTTCATTGTGAGCTTGAGAACGATCTTGAGTCTCCATCTGCTGTCACCTCTTTTCCTCTGGTTTCTGGTTGACTGGAACTTGTCAGCCACAGTCTGGGCTTCGCGACATTTGCGCCTCGCGACGAGCGGCTATCAGCCGGTTGAGGGCGAAGATGTACGCTTTGGCGCTGGCAACCATGATGTCGGTATCCGCTCCGTGACCGCTGAAGACAGGGCGTTCGCCCCCGTCCACCGGCTCGTTGGCCTGGATGCGAATCGTAACCCGACCCACGGCGTCAATTCCCTCGGTCACGGCCTCGACTGAGAACTCGATGAGTTCATTTTCCTCTCCGATGACTCGGTTGATGGCCCGGTAGACCGCATCCACCGGACCGCTGCCGTGGTCCGCATCGCAGAAGGTTTGCCCGTCCGGCCCCTGAATGCGAACGGTAGCGGTGGGAATGCTGCGGTTGCCGCAGCTGACCTGGATATGTTCCAGCTGAAAGGTCTCTTCGAAGAACACTTGCACCTCATCTTCGACAATCGCCTCCAGGTCGCGGGTGTCTACCGCCTTCTTCTTGTCCGCCACCTCCAGGAAGCGTTGGTAGACCTTCTCGAACTGTGCTTCATCGAGGGCGTAGCCGAGCTCAGCCAGCCGGTGACGGAGCCCGTGACGGCCCGATCGGGCCGACAAGATGATCGCCGAATCGGGAGCCCCAACGTCGCGAGGATTGATGATCTCGTAAGTGGTGCGCTCCTTCAGCACTCCGTCTTGGTGGATACCGGAGGAGTGGGCGAAGGCGTTGGCTCCCACGATGGCTTTGTTCGGCTGTACCGTGATGCCGGTCAACTGGCTCACCAGTCGACTCACCGGGTATAGGCGGCGCACACTGATCCCGGTCTCCAGGCCAAAGAAGTCTCGGCGGGTACCGAGGGCCATCACAACCTCCTCCAACGAGGAGTTGCCAGCCCGCTCGCCGATGCCATTCACGGTGACCTCGACCTGTCGTGCGCCGTTGACAACCCCTGCCAGTGTGTTGGCAGTGGCCATGCCCAGGTCGTTGTGACAGTGCACGGAGATGGTTGCCCGATGGATGTTGGGAACGTTCTCGCAAACGCCTCGTATGAGGGCGCCGAACTCTTCCGGGGTGGTGTAGCCGGTAGTGTCGGGTATGTTGACCACCGTGGCTCCCGCCGCGATGACTGCCTGTAGTACGCGATGCAGATAGGCGGGATCGGCGCGTCCTGCGTCCTCTGTGAAGTATTGCACGTCCTCAACGAACTTCTTGGCGTATTTGACGGCATTCACACCCCGTTCCAGTGCCTCATCGCGCGTAGTGTGTAGCTTGTGGCGGATGTGGACGTCTGAGACTCCGAGGCCGGTGTGGATACGGGGCCGAGGAGCTTCTTCCAGGGCCTCAGCCGCCGCGTCGATATCCCCCCGGTTGGCGCGCGTGAGGCCGCAAACGATGCAACCACGAATCTCCTGTGATATGCGCTTCACAGCCTGAAAGTCGCCCGGCGAAGAGATGGGAAAGCCGGCTTCGATGATGTCCACGCCCAGGCCTTCGAGGGCGCGGGCGAGCTCCAGTTTCTCGTCTACGCTCAGCGCCGCGCCCGGCGACTGTTCGCCATCTCGCAGAGTTGTATCGAAAACCATCACTGTATTTTGAGTACTCATCCCAGTCGTGTTCATTGTGGGCAAGTTCCTTTCAGGCAACAGCCCTCTTCTCGTTGGATCCACCATTCATTTCGCGGCTAGGACTACGGCCGCAGCGCGCGGACTTCGGCACCCGCTAGCCACATCTCCGATTCCCGCATCTCCCGCAGTTCTGCTTCCAACTTCTCTTTGTAGTCGGGGGAGCTATTGGCCTCCAAGACAAGCCGCGTTTCCTCACCGGAGACCACGCTTTGATAGAGTTCGTCGAACACCGGCATGACGGCCTCTCGGAACCTATGGCGCCAGTCGAGAGCACCGCGCTGAGCCGTCGTGCTGGTATTCGCGTACATCCAATCCATGCCGTTCTGGCCGACCAGCCGGATGAGGCTCTGAGTCAACTCCTCGACCGTCTCATTGAAGGCCTCACTAGGCGTATGCCCGTTCTGGCGCAGCACGTTGTACTGCGCCTCCATGACCCCAGCTAGCGCGCCCATCAAGATCCCCCTTTCTCCGGTGAGGTCGCTGTAGACCTCGTTTTGGAAAGTGGTGGGGAAGAGATAGCCCGAACCGATGGCAATGCCGACGGCAAGGGCTCGCTCAGTGGCGCGACCCGTGTAGTCCTGATAGACGGCGTAGCTGCTGTTGATGCCGCTGCCGGCGAGGAAATTCGCCCTCACGCTGGTCCCCGAGCCTTTGGGCGCTACCAGGATTACGTCCACGAACTTGGGAGGAACTACCCCGGTCTGGTCACTATAGGTGATCGAGAACCCGTGAGAGAAGTACAGGGCATCGCTCTCTTTCAAGTGAGGCTCTATTCTGGGCCACAAGATCACCTGGGCGGCATCTGAAACCAGGTACTGGATGATGGTCCCTCTGTCGGCAGCTTCCTCGAAAGGGAGAAGCGTCTTGCCAGGCTCCCATCCGTCCTTCAGTGCCTTCTCCCAGGAGCGCTTGCGGTCCGGCGACCCTCCCACGATGACGTTGATACTGTTGTCTCTCATGTCCAGGGCCTGAGCCGGACCCTGGACGCCATAACCAAGAACTGCGACAACTTCGTCAGCCAGAACTTCGCGTGCCTTCTCTACCGGGAACTCATCCCTCGTGACGACCTCCTCAACGGTTCCTCCAAAATCGATTTTCGCCATTGCGGTCCTCCTTGAATAGGGTTACGGTCTGTTGCCATTTCCGTTGTTGCCACGCAGCATCGCTATGCGGCCACTGCGGACCATTTCCGCGATGCCAAAGGTTCGAAGCACCTCGATCAGAC
>JAUWYD010000126.1 GCA_030616025.1 Chloroflexota bacterium | reverse complement strand
TCAAAGGATAGACGACTGTCTGGCGCAAGGGCAAGATGGGAAGCTCGGCCGGGATTGCCGATTTGCCCTTTTCGCCTTCCTGCTCGACTTCCGTCTGCTCCTCGTTGGTCTGTAATATCATACTGAGTAAGCCTTTCCCTTCGATACTCATTCCGCACTCTCCTCGATAATGACTATGGGCACTTTGTGCCTGCCTCCGCCCTTGGGCAGTATTATCACCAAGAACCCGTCTTCGTAGCTCGCCTCGATATCCTTATCCTTTACGGCCCAGGGCAGAAAGACGTCGGTCCTGAAGCCTCCATACTTGATCTCCATCTGCTGATAGGTGAGCTTGTTTGCAGGATCACGACGACTTCCCGTGACGGTCAGGACGCGGTTGGCGAAGGAAACCTCTATGTCTCTCTTCTCCACGCCTGCTATCTCCACCCTAACGACGGCGGAGGTATCGGTCTCGTAAACGTCAGTGGGTGGACGCCAACCCTTATGCCGCAGGATATCGTCCCACTGTTCCTTCGGTACAAACTGCCTGATCATACGATGCATCTCGGAATACATTCTTTGCAGTTCGTCGGCTACCCACTTCTCTGATTCTCGCATCTCACTAACCTTTCAGCTTTGCAAAGATGTTGTCGCTATTCTTATTATACTAATCTTACCAAATTTGAGTGCATTTCTCAAATTTTCAGGGAACGGACTGTCAACTCGTTGCGATATCCTTCCAGGTGTGGTATAATAGTGTTGCTAGCATAGACGTCACGCTTGAGTCCTCATCGGGGAGGTGCCATGAAAAGGGTGGACTTTTCATCGCACGGAGCTTGGGTGATAGGGTTTCCTGCCGTCAGCACAGCGGCGGACCCGATGTCTGCCCAGGTGCGTTCCCCCAATTCCTCTGCAAGTCCTTCCGTTCTTACCTGCGCCCATGCAAACGCACTGAATGCCCTCTTCCAGGCCAGCATTGGATGCCGCAACGACTCGGGAAAACGGGGGAGAGCGAGATGGTGACTCAACTGGTACTAGTGGTGGGTATTCTCGTGGCGGTAGTTGCAGGAGTAGCAGTCTTCTATGTGATCAAGGCGCTGCGAGGTCCCAAGGAACCGGTACCGGAGGACATCAGGGAGATTTGGGAGCTGACCAAGGCCATCGAGGAGGACCCTCAGGACGCGGAGGCGTACTACCGCCGGGGGCTGATCTATGCCGAGCGAAAGGCCTACGAGCAGGCTATCAGAGACTACACGAGGGCTTTGGAACTGAGGCCGGATTTCGCGCTGGTTCACATCGACCGGGGTATCGCCTATGGCGAAACGGGGCGCCTCCGGAAGGAGATAGAAGATCACAGCAAAGCCATGGAACTGGACCCTGAGGATCCTGTGCCCCACACCAATCGCGGCGTGGCTCACCGGAACCTGGGCCAGTACGACCAAGCGATCCGAGATCATAGCATGGCCATCGAGTTGGATGATGAGTACGTCCTGGCCTACGTCAACAGAGGGGTGGCTTGCAATGAGAAGGGCGACTATGAAAGGGCCTTGGCCGACTACAACAAGGCTATCGAGTTGTCAGCCGACTATGCCCTCGGCTACGTCAACCGGGGCAAGAATTACATAGACCTGGGCGATTATGAGCGGGCTATCGCTGATTGCGATACGGCTGTCGAGCTCGACCGGGACGATCCTCTGCCCTATACCAACCGCGGCGTGGCCTATGATATGTTGGGGCGACATGAGAGGGCTGCTCAGGATCACAGGCGGGCCCTGGAACTGGACGGCAGTCTGGCTTTGGCCCACACGAACCTGGGTGTGGCATATGCCAACCTGGGCCGGTATGAAGAGGCGGTTGAAGAGCACACCAAAGCCATTGAGTTGGAGCCTGGGTATGCTAGAGCTCATCTGAATCGGGGCGTGGTCCATATGGAGCTTGGGCTCCTCAGGGAGGCGTTGGAGGACTGCCGCCAAGCGACGAAGCTGGATCCGGCTGACGCCACCGCGCACTACAACCTTGCGTGCGCGTACTCCTTGTTGAAGAAGGCTCGACAGGCCGTGAGGTCTCTGGATAGGGCGATAGTGTTGCGGCCGGGCTTCCGCGACGATGCCAGAGCCGATGAGGACTTTGACCGTATCCGAAGCGACGAGAGATTCACCCGGCTCCTCATGGGTTTGTAGCAGGGCGCTTCCACGATAATAGATGTCTCACACTCAAACGCAGGAGTGGGCCCTCGGGCCCGCTCCTCTTGAATTGGCAGTCTGTGTGGAGTATGTCTTGTTTCTTCTGCCCCTTGATCTTGATAACCTTGGGTTTGGCCTCCGCGACCTTGGGGATAGTCAGGGTGAGGATGCCGTCGTCGAAGGTTGCTTCCGCCTTGTCTGGGTCGACGCCTTCGGGCAAAACGACTGAGCGAGAGAAGGAGCCGTGGCGCCGCTCGCGACGGATGTAGTTCTTCTCCTTGACCTCCTCCTCTTCCGTGGTCTCCCCCGAGATGCTGAGAGTACTACCGCTGATTGTGATGTCAATGTCGTCCGGCTTCACGCCGGGGACAGTACTCTTTACCACGATGCTGTCCTCGGTCTGGTACATGTCCAGCGCGAGGGTGCCCTCGGCGGGAGCCGGCCACTCTCTGCGGTGCGGACCGACGAAGCTCTCCTCGAAGAGCCGATCCATCGCCTCTCGCTAGGTTATGAAGTCACGGAACGGTTCCCAACGTACGATGCTCGTGGTAGACGCTCCTTTCCATCTGGATTTCTGAACCCCTGGGATTCTTTCGTCTGTATCACAACATAGTTTAGAACCTTTGTAAAGTCTCTATACAATAGCCGACTCAAGTAATATCACTATCAACTTGACAGAAGTGTCTGCAAGTGGTATAATAGAAGCAGGCGAATAGGGCATCTGACGGGATATGGGGTAGGGGAGCATGGAGTACAAGGATTACTACAAGATACTGGGAGTGGACAGGAACGCCAGTGAAAAGGAGATCAGGAAGGCCTACCGCAAGCTGGCCCGGAAGTGCCATCCCGATGTCAATCCTGGTGACGAAGGGGCGGAGCAGCAGTTCAAGGAGATCAATGAGGCTCATGAGGTGCTCAGCGACTCCGAGAAGCGAAAGAAGTTCGATCAATTGGGCGCCAGGTGGCGTCAATGGCAGCGGGCGGGTGGTGAGCCAGGCGGGTTCGATTGGACCCAGTGGTACGCGCAGCCCGGTGGGGCCCGCGTGCACGTGGAATACGCTGATCTGAGTGAGATCTTCGGCGGGGGTGGCGGCTTCTCCGACTTCTTCAGCGCCATTTTCGGGGGGCTGGGCCAACGTGGCGGCGCAACTTGGGGAGCACGAGGGCAGCCCCGGAAGATTCAAGGTCAGGACTATGAGCAGGAGGTGGAGGTCACCCTTGAGGAGGCCTTTGCTGGGACTACCAGGGTCTTTCAGAAGGATGGACGTCGCCTGGAAGTCAAGATCCCCGCGGGCGTGAACTCTGGCTCCAAGGTCCGCATGAGAGGCGAAGGGGGAGAGGGATTCGGCGGCACGGTCAAAGGGGACCTGTATCTGAAGGTCAAGGTCCTGCGCCACAGAACTTTCGAGCGCAAAGGAAATGACCTGTCTTGCGAGGTTCCTGTTGATCTCTATACTGCCATCCTGGGGGGTGAGGTGAGAGTGCCCACCCTCAAGGGAGGAGCTATGCTCAAGATCCCGCCGGAGACGGAAAGCGGCAAGACCTTTCGCTTGAGAAACCAGGGCATGCCCCACCTGAAGGACCCTCAGGAGAGGGGGGATCTCTATGCCAAGGTGAGGGTGGAAGTGCCCCAGAACCTAACAGATGGCGAGAAGAAGCTGTTTCGGGAATTGGCAAGCATGCGCTAGGCCAGTCTGTCGATCTTGGATGCCTTCGTAGCCAGCCAAGGAGGTGAGATGAATGGAGAATGGAGATCCGTTGTACGATGAACCTTGCTATGTGATCAGTGTGGTCGCCAAGATAGTGGACTTGCATCCACAGACGCTGCGCTATTACGAGCGCGTGGGCTTGATCATGCCCCACCGTTCCGAGGGCAACCGGCGCCTGTACTCTCCCAGAGAGGTGGAGCGATTGCGGGCCATAGTCCGCTTGGTGGGTGATTTGGGAGTCAACCTGGCGGGGGTAGAGGTGATATTCAACATGAGGCGCAGAATGGAGGAGATGCAGAAGGAGATGGACCGGGTGCGCGCTGAGTTTGAAGAGGAGACAGCGCGCCTGCGTGGCCTTCTGGAGGATATGTCCTAGAGAGAATGCGTACCGGAGGAGACTTGTAGATAATGGATTTGAACAGATTCACTGAAAAGGCCCAAGGAGCGGTTGCTGCCGCTCAGGAGTTGGCCAGAACTCATAATCACAGTCAGATAGAACCTGAACACCTGCTCCTGGCTCTGCTCACCCAGGAGGGGGGTATTGCTCCCCAGATCATGCGCAAGCTCGAGGTTGATCCAGGCTTGGTGAGACAAGGGTTGGAGGAGGAACTGGGCAGGATGCCTCAAGTTCACGGGGCTGCCGCCCAGGTATACATCTCCCCCCGTCTGCAGCAAGTTTTCGGTGTCGCCACTTAGGAAGCAGGGCGTCTGCGAGATGAGTACATCTCGACGGAGCATCTGCTCATCGGCATCGCCGATGAGCGGGCCAAGGGTGCCGCTCTAAAGATACTGAAGGATCTGGGTGTTACCCGGGAGAGCATCTACCAGGTGTTGACCAGCATCCGAGGTTCACAACGGGTGACCGACGCCAATCCCGAAGGGAAGTATCAGGCGTTGGAGAAGTACAGCCGTGACCTGACTCAGCTTGCGCGGCAGGGGAAACTGGACCCGGTCATAGGCCGCGACGACGAGATTCGCCGCGTGATCCAAGTTCTTTCTCGCCGCACCAAGAACAACCCGGTGCTCATCGGCGACCCTGGTGT
>JAUWYD010000208.1 GCA_030616025.1 Chloroflexota bacterium | reverse complement strand
CTGTATCCCAGGCAAGAACGAGAGAGCTTCGGGCACTGGGTCATCACATGCTAGGATGCACTTCTTGCCCATCTTCCTCAGAGCGTGTGCCAGGGCCAGAGCAGATGCGATCGTGTCTCCATCAGGATCCACGTGAGCTATGACGAATGTCCGTTGCGCACGCTCGATCAACTCTTGTACTTGCTTGGTCATTCTTCACTCTGCTCACGTGAGTCTTCCAGGTCCTGCAATATTCTGTCTATGCGCAGGCCCTGCTCTACGGAGCGGTCCAGGTGGAAATTCAGCTCCGGTACATAGCGCAGGTAGACCGTCTGTCCCAGCTGGCGGCGCAGGTAACCGGCGGCCTTCCTCAGAGCGCCGAGGCTTTCATCAAGGTCTTTGGAGTCGCCCAAGAAGGTTACATAGATATGAGCCTGTCGCAGGTCCGGGGTGGCCTCTACGCCGGTCACTGTCACGAAATCCAGCCTCGGGTCTGAAATCTCTCTCTGCAACAACTTGCTTATTGCTTCCTTGATCAATGCGCTAACCCTTCTTTGTCTGCGAGTGACCATAGTCGTCTTCACCTTCCACCAGAAGATGGCGAACTGGGAGCATTAGCCGTCCAAGGTGCTCAAGCAACTCGCTCTTTCTTGTACACTTCGATGATGTCTCCTTCTTCGAAATCCGTGAATTTGGCCAACCCGACCCCGCATTCGAGACCCTCCGTCACCTCTTTGACATCTTCAGTGAAGCGCTTCAAGGAGGTGATGGTCCCGTCGTATATCTCTTCGTTGTCACGGAGGACTCTTGCTTGTGCATTCCGCTTCACCGTGCCATCCTCTACGTACACACCTGCCACCCGACCCAGCTTTGAAGCGCGGAAGGTAGCTCTGACCTCCGCATGAGCTATGACTACGTCTTCATACACCGGTTCCAGAAGTCCCTTCAATGCTTTGTCGATGTCTTCGATGAGCCTGTAGATTACACCGTAGTGCCGGATCTGTACGCCCTCGATTTCTGCCATCGTGCGGGCCGCGGGTTCGGCCCGAACATTGAAGCCGATTACGATGGCTTGCGAGGCAACAGCCAGGCTGACATCTGATTCAGTGATGTTACCTACCCCTGCGTGGACGATCTTCACTTTGAGGTCTTGGTCGCCGAGCTTCTCCAAAGAACCGACGATCGGCTCCAGCGTGCCCTGAACGTCGGCTTTCAAGATTACATTGAGTTCCTTCACTGTACCGGCCTGCATCTGAGCGTAGATGTCGTCTAGGCTCAGTGCCCGGACCGGCACCTGCTCTTTGGCTCGTCTCTCTTCGGCTCGTTCTGCGGCCAGGCCTCTTGCGGTCTTCTCGTCACTCACTACCCTGAACATGTCGCCCGGCTGTGAGACGTCGGAGAGCCCCAGTACGACCACGGCAAAGGAAGGTGGTGCGGTCTTCACGCTCTTCCCAGCGTCGTTGAACATGGCCCGGACGCGGCCGTGAATGTCTCCTATCACCAAATGGTCTCCGACACTCAGTGTGCCGTTCTGTACCAGCAGAGTGGCTGTGGGACCCCTGCTCCTGTCCAGTTTCCCCTCAAGGACTGTTCCCGCAGCCGGACGATCGGGGTTGGCTCTGAGGTCAGACATCTCCGTCACCAGGAGGATCATTTCTAGCAGAGTGTCTGTCCCTGTGCCCTCTTTGGCCGATACAGGAACGGCGATTATGTGGCCTCCCCAGTCCTCGACGGTCAACCCGAAATCCGCTAGCTGCTTCTTGACCCTTTCCGGGTCCGCGCTTGGTAGGTCTATCTTGTTGATGGCTACGACTATGGGCACGTTGGCGGACCGGGCGTGGTCGATGGCCTCCTTTGTCTGAGGCATCACACCATCGTCGGCCGCTACGACCAGGACGGCGATATCCGTAACCTGAGCCCCCCGCGCGCGCATGGCCGTGAAAGCCTCGTGACCAGGCGTGTCTATGAAGGTGATCTTCTTGCCATTCTGTTCAACCTGATAGGCACCGGTATGCTGGGTGATTCCGCCCGCCTCACTAGCCACCACATTGGTGTGCCTGATGTGGTCCAGGAGCGACGTCTTGCCATGATTGACATGTCCCAACACGGTGACGACAGGAGGCCGAGGCTTCAAGTCTTCTGGTGCTTCTTGGGCGTAGATCTCCTTTAGGGGCACTTCCTCGGGGATGGCTGGCGCCGAAGGTGGGGCCGGAGCTTCCTCAGCTGCCACAGGGATCTCTTGCTGTATCTCGAAGCCCAGATCAGTGGCCACTATGGCTGCTGTGTCGTACTCAACGGTCTGATTGATGTTGGCCATGATCCCACTGCTGATCAAGAGCTTCATGACTTCTATGGGACTGACGTCCAGTAGATCGGCAAGATCCCTGACAGACAGCCTGTCCGGTATGCTGACTACCTTGCTCTTCTCTGCCATGTTCTATCTCCCTTCTGGTACTATCGCTCCGTCGTCGAAGGTCTTGCAACGCGCGGCGGCAAGTCCGCAGAGAGTCGTTTCTTCAGGTACAGTTGTGTCTGGATCGTCTACCGTAAGGGCGTAAGGCTGACAGCGGTCCGCACCACGAACCATGGAGGGGGTGGATGAGGTCTCTTTCGGGGAAGGCCCTGAGTTCCGTATTGGAGTTTAGGGGCTCACCATCATCGCTCCCTCACTTGATTCGAAAGATACTTCGCCGCCGTTCGCAACTCCTCTCTCCATCTGACCAAATGCCCGTCAACACGGTTGCTGGTCCAGAAGACATAGGGCTTACGCGCAGCGTATTACTGGACGCTGCAGAATGACCAAACCACCAACGACCTTCTCAAGGGGACGCCGCAGGCAGCGAGCGGCAGTGCTGCCGTAAAGCTTCCTTCTCCTCTGTCGCTATCTCGGTCTTCAGAGCGTGTTCCACAAGTCTCTCTGTCAGGGCTGCCTCCCAGCACGCCCTACCAGGGCAGAGATAGGCCCCTCGCCCAGATTTCTTGCCCGTTTCGTCCAGCTCCACCTCACTGCTGGGCAGTCGCACGATCCTGATGAGTTCTCTAGCCGGTCTAACCTGGCGACACGCAATGCAAGTGCGCTGAGGCGCGTGCTTACGACGCATCGGGTTCCTCGTCCATACCGTCGCCCTTTTCGGCGTCTGTGTCAGGTTCCGTGCCAGCCTCGTCGCTTTGCCAGTCCTCGATGGCCCGCTCCCATTCTTCACGACGCCTTCCGGGCTTACGCACCTTCTTGGCGACAACCTCACCGAGAGACTCATCGTAGATCAGGGTTCTGCGACGGCGTTTCTTCCCGGTCGGACGCCCTTCTTCGGGAAGGAATACCTCATCCTCCTCCGGGATGGTCTCAGCCTCTGCAGGCTCAATCTCTCCTACCTGTTCCTGTGTGACCTCCTCTGGCTTGGGTTGCACGGGTGTCGGTTCTTCCACCACTTCTTCTGCGGAGGGCGGTGCAATGACCTCTTCAATGGCCTCAGCAGGAACCGGTGTTTCTTCCTCCGCTGCAATAGGTGGCTCCGGCTCCAATTCTGGCTCGACGACCTGTTCCGGGACCACCTGTTCCCTACCCAGGATCTCCCAAACCTCTCGCGCCTCAAGAATGTCTCCTAGCGATTGCAGGGACTTGGCTCCGAAACCCTTGAGCTCCAGGAG
>JAUWYD010000255.1 GCA_030616025.1 Chloroflexota bacterium | reverse complement strand
AACGCCATCGGATCGCTGAGTTGGGCAGTACGCGGACGTGGGTGTTCCTCGGCATGTCTCCCGCTCATTCCTCTTCAGCGCTGGCGACAAGAGGGGAGTGGACGGAGTGCACAGCTGGGGCCGCGTGGAGTATACGTGTCGGCCAACCAAGGGTTCTGTGGTGGAGGAGCACTCACAGTGAGGCAAAGGGTGAACTGGGTACCAATAGTCTGGATATCCGCAATCGTGTTGGCAGTGCTGGGACTGCTGCTCGGGGGCTGTACGTCCGCCGCACCTCCGAGAATCGGAGGTACACCGGCAGATGCAGTTCTGGAAGGTAAGATAGTCGTTTTCCATGCTGGCAGCCTAACTGTACCGATGAAGGCTCTAGCTGAGGCCTTTCAGGCCCAGCACCCGCAGGTGAGATTCGAGACCGAGGCTTCGGGAAGCAACGCAGCGGCTCGTAAGATCAGCGAGTTGGGCCGTGGTGCTGACCTTGTAGTAGCGTCAGACCATACGGTCATTGACAAGCTGCTGATGCCGGCTTTCGCCGACTGGAACATCCAGTTCGCCAGCAACACGATGGTCATCGCCTACACCGACCAGTCCCTATATGGTGGCGAGGTTGGGTCTGACAACTGGTTTGAAGTTCTGACTCGGGAGGGCGTGGTAGTTGGTCGCGGCGACCCTGACGTAGACCCGTGTGGGTATCGGACGTTGCTGGTCTGGCAACTGGCTGAGGATTACTACAACATGCCTCGATTGTACAACTCACTGGAGGCCGGCTCCCCGCCGACCAACGTGCGTCCCAAGTCGGAGGACTTGCTGGCCCTGTTGCAGTCGGGCGATGTTGACTATGCGTGGGAGTATCGGTCGGTGGCTGTGCAGCACGGGCTGAGGTTCGTCGAGCTTCCTGATGAAATCAACTTGAGCAACATAGAGCACGCGGATTTCTACGCGCAGGCGACGGTCGAGATCGCGGGCGAGGAACCCAACACTACATTGGCCATGAGGGGCAAACCCATTGTCTATGGTGTGACCATTCCAAAAGTGGCGTCTCGCGCGGACCTGGCCCTTGAGTTCGTGAAGTTCCTGATTGGACCAGAGGGGCAAGCAATCATCAAACAGCACGGGCAGCCGCCCATTGTGCCAGCGGTTGCCAGCGACAAAGCCTCGCTCCCACGGGAACTGATATCGCTAGTGGAATAGACGCGTATTGGCAGTCTTCCTGTCGCCTGATGCGAGACTGCTGGACCTGTAGGGGGAGAAGAAATGAGAGTCTTGTTTTCTGACTCAATGCGTGTGTCGTTTGTGGTGCTAGGGTTACTGCTGGTTCTGTTCATCGCCTGGCCGCTGCTGCGCACGGTGACCGCTTCCAACCCGGTCGTCCTCTGGGAGACTGTACTGGACGAGCAGGTGCGAGCCTCGATACTTCTGACCTTCGGCGCCTCTCTCGTCGCCACAGTCATCGCATTCGTCACCGGCGTTCCCCTGGCTTATCTGTTGGCGCGTGTTGATTTCCGAGGCAAGGGGTTGATAGAGGGGACTATTGCTCTGCCCATCGTTGTGCCGCATTCGGCCGCGGGAATCGCCTTGCTGATGACCTTCGGAAGACGGACGCTGTTGGGTCAGGCATTTGGCCTCTTTGGCATCAGATTCGTGTCTGCCGTGCCTGGCATCGTTATTGCCATGCTCTTCGTGAGCCTGCCGTTTCTAGTCAGCGCAGCCCGAGAGGGGTTCGAAGCAGTCGAGCCCCGCCTCGAATATGTAGCCCGCACTCTCGGTGCTTCGCCTTGGGGGGCGTTCTGGCGCGTCTCCTTCCCCCTCGCCTGGCGCAGCATCCTCTCAGGAGTGATCTTGATGTGGGCCCGCGGACTGAGCGAATTCGGAGCCGTGGTCATTTTGGCGTACCACCCGATGGTCACGCCGATCCTCCTTTACGAGCGCTTCGAGTCCTTCGGGCTGAGCTACGCTCTACCGGTGGCGTCGCTGATCATCCTAGTCTGCTTGGTCGCCTTCGCGGCACTAAGAGCCACCGCCCAGGGACAGAGAAGGCGGGAAAGGCAAGGGGCATGAAGCACTTCGGAAGCGTTAGCGTGAAGGATCTATATGTTGATCTGGAAGACTTTCGCTTACGTCGTGTCAACCTAGACATCGCGGCTGGTGAGTACTTCGTCATCTTGGGCCCAACCGGCGCTGGCAAGACGGTGCTGCTGGAGACCCTTGCAGGACTATTCGAAAGCTCCCAGGGCTGCATACTGCTTGATGGGGAGGATGTCACCCACGCCCCCCCAGAGCGACGCGGCGTCGGCTTCGTTTATCAAGAGTACCTGTTGTTCCCTCATCTGACGGTCGCCGACAACATCGCTTTTGGGCTCAGATTGAGAGGAGTGGATCGCGCCACCATGGACGAGCGCGTTGCCAAGATGAGCGAAGTTCTGGGCATTGACCGCTTGCGGCACCGCCGACCGGCGACGCTGAGCGGGGGCGAGCAGCAACGGGTGGCCCTGGCTCGGGCCTTGGTGGTGGAACCCCGCGTTCTGCTCTTGGACGAGCCGTTGGGCGCTCTCGACCCGGAAACACGGGAGGGACTTCAACGCGAGCTGGCGCAGCTGCACCGAGAACTGCGCACCACCACCATTCACGTCACGCATGATTTTGAGGAAGCCGTAGCGCTCGGGGATCGCATCGCTGTCATGAACGATGGACGGGTCGAGCAGGTGGGCTCCCCAGACGACGTCTTTCGGAGGCCGGCCTCCGAGTTTGTGGCTCGTTTCGTGGGAGTGAGAAACATCTTCCGGGGAGAGGCATGTCCTGCAGAAGATGGCTACAGTGTACTGTCCTTGGACGGATTTGAGATTGCCGCAGTGACCCACCTTGTCGGGCAAGTGCATGGCTCGATCAGGCCGGAGGAGATCATCATCTCCAGTCGCCCCCTCCGTTCCAGCGCACAAAACTCCTTCTGTGCTTCGATTGTGAGCATAGTGGATAAGGGGACGGTGGTCTATGTGGTGGTCAGCGTTCCCCCAGATTTCACTTGCATAATCACCAGGAGATCCCTGGAGGAGATGGAGCTGAGGGAAGGCATGGAAGTGTATATCTCGTTCAAAGCCTCGGCTGTGCACGTGTTCTGAGGGGGGTATTC
>JAUWYD010000009.1 GCA_030616025.1 Chloroflexota bacterium | reverse complement strand
TGAAAGGGGATTCAGAACAGCCCGTCCACGGAAAGGACTGAGGAGGTAGACTATGGAAGTTATGCAGGATGTGATGGACGATGTCATGGGGGGTGGTGAAGAGGGGTGCGCATCGGGGTGCATCACTCGCACAGGTTGTCTGGGTCTGATCATCCTGGTAGCGGTCCTAGGTTTCATGGCAACGAAGTTTCCTGTGGCTCTGCCAGAAATCGCTCTCCCCGCAGAGCCCATTCTGACTTTGCCCGTCGTCGGGTTCTCAGTCACCAACACCTTGCTGGCCACCTGGTTAACGATGCTGATTCTCATTGTGGGATCTGTCTTTGCTACCCGCAACTTGAAAGTCGTCCCCACGGGCCTGCAGAATCTGGTGGAGTGGGGCTTGGAAGTGCTGCTGAATCTGGTCGAGTCAGTGGCTGGGAGCAGAGGAAGACAATTCTTCCCTTTGGTGGCCACTATATTCATCTTCCTGCTGGTCTCCAACTGGATGGGCATCCTCCCTGGCTTCGCCAGTGTGGGGCTGGTACATGAGGCTGATCACGGAGGTAACCAACTGCAAGAAGTCTCTATCCTGGGGTTCAACATTGGGTTGCTCCAGCCAGGTGAGGTTGGTGAGCACGAGACCGGATGGACCGTCTTCTCCTTTCTGCGCTCAGCGGCCACCGATTTGAACACACCGTTGGCTCTCGCCCTGATCTCCGTGGTCATGACCCAGGTGGTGGGGGTTCAGGCCCAGGGTCTGCGGTACTTCAGCAAGTTCGTGAACCTGAGGGGGCCGATGGGGCCCATCGACATGATAGTCGGCCTCTTGGAGACTGTTAGCGAGTTGGCCAAGATCGTCTCGTTCTCCTTCCGACTTTTCGGCAACGTGTTTGCTGGCGAGGTGTTGCTTGCTGTCATGGCTTTCATCGTACCGTACCTCGTCTCAGTACCTTTCCTTGGTCTAGAGATTTTCGTAGGGTTCATGCAGGCTTTTGTTTTCGCCTTTCTGACCCTGATCTTTATGCACATGGCTACTTTGGGTCACGGACCGGAAAGTGAGGAGTAGATTCACTTGCGGTTTCAAGGCACAATCTCAGAACTGAATTAGGAGGATTGACAGATGGAGGCAGATCTCACAACATTGGCAGCCGGCCTGGCTATAGGGTTAGGGGCACTTGGTCCCGGCATTGGTGTTGGGCTCTTGGTCTCAGGAGCGATGCACGCCATCGGGCGTAATCCAGAGGCGACACCGCAAATCCAGACGAACATGATCCTGGGCATCGTGTTTGCGGAGGCCATTGCTATCTACGCTTTGGTCGTCGCCTTGATCCTGAAGTTCGTCTAGGAGAAGTCGTCGGTGCGCAGTCGTGTATTCGTCGCACTCGACTCAATGGCTGCGACGATGATGGAAAGGAGGCGTACTCTTGGAAGGGTTGGGAATCAACCTGGGATATCTGATCTCCCAGATCGTTAACTTCATTTTGCTACTCGTCATCTTGCGGATGTTCCTCTACAAGCCGATAGTTGCGATGCTCGACAGGCGTACCGAAAAGATCAAGACCGACCTGGAAGAGGCTGAGGCGGCAAGGAGCAAGGCAGAGGCAGCCAGGCAGGAATATGAGAAGCAGCTTGAGGAGGCAAGGGAGGAGCGCCGCTCCATCCTGGCTCAGGCCACAGAGCAAGCCGAGAAAATGAGGGAGGACATCCTGACCAAGGCACGAGCGGAGGCCCAGGAGACGGTCAGCAAGACTCAGGATGAGATGGAGGTTCTGCGACGTCAAACCTTGATCGGGGCCCAGGACCAAATTGCAGAGTTGGCTCTCGCGGCCGCTGGTAAGGTGGTTGGCGAGTCTCTGGATGAGAAGGCTCATCGGCGTTTGATTCAAGAGTTCATTGCTGAGGTAGGTGATCTGGGGTGAGCAAAGACAAGAAACCCGCAGCTTCGAACCTGACGGTCAGGGTAAGCAGCGCTGTTCTTCTGACTGAGGAAGAGCAGTCGGCTCTCCGCCAGAACCTGGAAGCTCGATTCAATCAGGGCTTGGACCTCCGTTTTGGAGTTGAGCCTTCGCTCCTGGGGGGCATCGTGATCCGCGCAGGCGATCAAGTCATAGATGGCAGCGTGAAGGGCAAGCTAGACGCCCTCGCACAGACCTTGGAGCCGCGGCGGTAACCGCAACTGTCCAGCGGCACTACAGTGTAGAGTCCAGCAAGCACTTATGGCGTGACCGGGGCTGCCTATTGGCCGTTGCGGACAGTCAGAAGTGCACTCCCATATTATGTCGAGAACTATGGCAGGGAAGCGAGGAGGTGCTAATGGCCTCACCAGTTGATGATGTTGCCGCTGCTCTCAGGCGGCAAATCGAGATTTTCGAGGCTCCCCTAAGAGCCGTAGATGTAGGCACAGTGGTCGAGGTGGGTGATGGCATCGCCAGAGCTACCGGATTGGCGACGGTGATGGCCAGTGAGTTGGTCGAGTTCACGAAGACCGGCGTGTTGGGGATGGTTCTGAACCTGGAGGAGGATCAGGTTGGTATCATCATCCTGGGAGACTACACTGATATCGAGGAAGGCGATGAGGTGCGCGTAACTGGCCGCATCGTCGAAGTGCCTGTAGGGGATGCCCTCGTAGGACGGGTGGTGAACGCCCTGGGGATGCCTATTGACGGCAAGGCGCCCTTCGAATCCGATGCCTTTCGTCCCATAGAGAGGATCGCGCCCAACGTGACGGTTCGGGAGGCGGTGAACCGGCCTGTTCAGACCGGCATCAAAGCCATTGATTCCATGTTCCCGATCGGGCGCGGGCAACGGGAACTCATTATCGGCGATCGTCAGACGGGCAAGACGGCGCTGGCTATCGATACTATAATCAATCAGAAGGACAAGCACCTGATCTGCATTTATGTGGCCATAGGCCAGAGACGGGCGAACGTGGCGCAGGTGGTGGCGACGTTGGAGCGGTTTGAGGCCATGGATCACACTGTGGTAGTGGTAGCCTCGGCGTCGGAGCCGGCCTCGCTGCAGTACATTGCGCCCTATGCGGGCTGCGCCATGGGTGAGGAGTTCATGGAGCAGGGCAAGGATGCCTTGATTATCTACGATGATCTGACCAAACACGCCTGGGCCTATCGCCAGGTTTCGCTCCTCTTGCGCCGTCCCCCCGGGCGAGAGGCGTATCCTGGCGACGTCTTCTACCTCCATTCCCGACTGCTGGAGAGATCGGCGAAGATGCACCCCGATTTTGGGGGCGGTAGCCTGACGGCTTTGCCCATCATTGAAACCCAGTTGGGCGACATCACCACCTATATTCCCACCAATGTCATCTCCATCACCGATGGACAGCTCTTCCTGGAGGGCGACCTCTTCTATGCTGGCATTCGGCCTGCAATCAACGTGGGACTCTCCGTCTCTCGGGTAGGGGGCAAGGCGCAGACCAAGGCCATGAAAGACGTGGCCGGCAAGTTGCGGCTGGAGCTTGCTCAGTTCCGCGAATTGGCCGCTTTTGCCCAGTTCGGGTCTGACCTGGACAAGGCTACCAGGGATCAGTTGGAGCGAGGCCAGCGGTTGACCGAGGTCCTGAAGCAGCCACAGTATGAGCCGGTCCCACTGGATCATCAGGTCATGCTCATCTACGCAGTCACGCACGACTATGCGGATGATGTTGCTATTGACGAGATGAGGGACTGGGTAGACGGGATCCTTCGCTTCATGGATTCGGTGCATCCGGAGATTGGCGGTCGGATCATGGAGACAGAACAGCTGGATGAGGAAACCGAGAACAAGCTTCGTGAGATGATTCTGGAATACAAGGAATCTGTATCGTAGGGGCTGGGGACTGCAGCGCCTGGACGGTGGTTCGGTCGGGTCGAGTTTCCGAATGAAGACAATAGTCAGTTAGCGAGGAATTGCTTTGGCTACAGCACGCGAAATACAGAGACGTATTCGCAGCGTGACAAATATCGGTCAGGTCACGCGGGCGATGGAAGCGGTATCCGCCTCCAAAAAGAGGCGGGCTCAGGAGCGGACCTTGGCCTCTCGCGCGTACGCCGAGAGGGCCTGGGAGATCCTGACATATCTCGCCAGCCAGCCGGCGGCGGGAAAGGTCCTGCATCCTTTGCTGGAAGAACGTACCGTGAGAAACACCGGCCTACTTCTGATCACGCCAGATCGAGGACTGTGCGGCGGCCTCCCCACTAATGTCATACGCGAGGCGGTTGGCTTCATTACTCGCCAGACGACTCCTGTACGAATCATCAGCGTCGGACGGAAGGGCTCCGATTTCATGATCCGTTTCGGGGCCGATATCTATGCTGATTTCTCGGGTGTGCCCGACCTGCCTCCATTGACGGAGATAACCCCTATCGCACGCTTGGTCATTGATGAGTTTCTAGGCGGAACCTTCGATCAGATATGTCTGATCTATGCGCACTTTGTCAATACCATGGTTCAGCGTCCGGTCACTCGGCAGTTGATGCCCATCGAACCGGCGGCCCCTGAGGGGATTCGGCCCATGCCATACACCATCGAGCCGGACCCTGAAACGGTCTTGGGTGAGGTTTTGGAGGGGTTCACCGTGTTGCAGATCTATCAAGCCATCCTGGATGCTCAGGCCAGCGAACATTCGGCGCGGATGGTGGCTATGCGTGCGGCGACCGAGAACGCCGAAGCCCTGGCGGATGACTTGACCCTGACCTACAACCGGGCTCGCCAGGAAGCTATCACCAAGGAGTTGCTGGACATCGCTGGAGGCGCGGAAGCTTTGTCCAAGGCGCGAGCAATGGCTGGATAGGACGCTGGCGGAAGAGCCGAGATGATGAGACGAGTTCTATTGCTAGGAGGATGAGATACTGATGGCAGAGAAGGTGCACGGGAAAGTAGTACAGGTGATTGGACCCGTGGTGGACATCGAGTTTCCCCCCGAGCAACTTCCTGAGATATACGACGCGGTGGAGATTCCGCGCGACGATGACGGGAAGCTGGTATTGGAGGTGCAGAAGCACCTAGGTGATGACTGGGTGCGCTGCCTGGCCATGGACTCTACCGATGGTTTGCGGCGAGGGATGGATGCCATCGGGACCGGATCGCCGATAATGGTCCCTATAGGGAACGCCACTTTGGGCCGTCTGCTCAACGTTCTGGGTGAGGCCATTGATCGCCGTGGTCCCGTCGAGGCTGATGAATGGCGGCCTATCCACCAGCCACCGCCGACCTTCGAGGAGCAAAGCACTAGCACAGAGGTTTTCGAGACCGGCCTGAAGGTGATCGACCTAGTGGCTCCGTTCACCAAGGGGGGCAAGACAGGGGTCTTCGGCGGAGCCGGTGTGGGCAAGACCGTGGTTATCATGGAGCTGATCCACACCATCGCTACAGAACACGGCGGCGTATCTGTGTTCTGCGGCATCGGTGAGCGCTCTCGCGAAGGGAATGACCTGTGGTATGAGTTGCAGGAGTCTGGGGTTCTGGACAAGGTGGCCTTGGTGTTCGGTCAGATGAATGAGCCACCGGGAGTGCGACTCCGCGTCGGGCTGTCCGGACTGACGATTTGCGAGAACTTCCGCGACGAGGGGATGGATGTCCTTTTGTTCATAGACAACATCTTCCGGTTCGTGATGTCAGGGTCTGAGGTATCGGCCTTGATGGGGCGGATGCCCAGTGCGGTGGGATATCAACCCACGCTGGGGACGGAAATGGGTGAGTTGCAGGAGAGGATCACGTCTACGAAGCGGGGCTCCATCACGTCTTTGCAGGCGGTGTTCGTGCCGGCGGATGATTACTCAGACCCGGCGCCTGTGGCGACGTTTGCGCACCTGGATGCGACGATAGCTCTGGAGCGTTCCATTGCGGAGCAGGGGCTGTACCCGGCTGTGGATCCACTTGCGTCGACATCGCGGATATTGGATCCGAACATGGTTGGGAAGGAGCATTACCAGGTGGCGCGGGAGGTACAGCGGACACTGCAGCGGTACAAGGATTTGAGCGACGTGATCGCGATATTGGGTGTGGAGGAATTGAGCGAAGAGGACAAGCTGACGGTAGCCCGGGCGCGGAAGATCCAGCGGTTCCTGTCACAGCCGATGTTTGTAGCGGAGGCCTTCACAGGTCGAGAGGGCGCGTACGTGCCTATCAAGGAGACGGTGCGAGGATTCAGGGAGATTCTGGAAGGGAAGCACGACGACTTGCCGGAGGGAGCTTTCTTCATGGTGGGGAGGATAGACGAGGCTGTGGAGAAGGCTCGGACGATGGCGGCTGGGTCGGAGGGCCCGATGCGCGAAGAACCTGAGGAAGAGGGCGGATCAGACTGAGGGCAGAGTGGATGGCGAAGCTGCGATTTGAGCTGGTGAGCCCGGAACGGGTCGTCTATTCAGACGAGGGCGTGGACATGGTGATTGCGCCTGGCGCTGATGGCGAACTGGGCATTCTTCCAAAACATACTCCTTTGCTCACAGCACTGGGTATAGGGGAGTTGAGGCTGAGGAAGGGGGAGGAGGAGGAGTCATTCGCCGTCCACGGTGGATTTCTTGAGGTGCTGGGCAACAGAGTCATCGTGATGGCCGATGTGGCGGAACAGGCGGATGAGATAGATTTGGCAAGGTCTGAGGAGGCCAGGGAACGAGCGGAGAGACGATATCGAGATAGGCCGGAAGGTCTGGACATGGCTCGTTTGCAGGCAGCCTTGCGGCGTTCCAGGGTACGGCTGAAGGTGGCACGGCGCAGGCGACGCCGACCCAGGATGGAGATGCCCAGGGAGGAGGCCTAGCGAGGACGACCTCATGTCCGCCGCCTGCCGTAAGGAGTATAAGTATACATGTTCTCTAAACAGATAGGTGTGGATCTGGGCACGGTTAACGTGACAGTTTGGACCAAGGGCAAAGGGATTGTGCTCTTCGAGCCCTCCATCGTAGCCCTGTCCGCCCATGACAACAGGATTGTGGCCTTGGGCCGCGAGGCTCAGGCGATGGTGGGGCGGACTCCTGAGAGCATAGAGGTGCTGTCTCCGCTCCGTGACGGTGTCATTGCCGACTATGTAGTGACGGAGCTGATGCTCCGCTACTTCATCTCCGGCATAGTTGGGCGCGTACGCCTCTTCAAGCCTGAAACAATGATCAGTGTTCCTATTGGTGTGACCACAGTGGAGAAGCGCGCCGTTCACGACGCCGCGATTCAGGCGGGAGCCAAGGTGGCGCATCTTATCCCTGAACCTTTGGCGGCAGCCCTCGGCGCCGGTATGCCCATTGATACCCCCTCAGGCAATTTCATTGTTAACATTGGTGGTGGAACCAGCGAGGCCGCCGTGATCGCCATGAATGACATCGTGGTCAGCGGGGCCGTCAGGGTGGCGGGAATCAAGATCAGCGAGGCGATTGCTGCCTACGTGAGGCGAAAATACAATTTGATGATCGGGGAACAGACGGCGGAGGAGATAAAACTTCAGATCGGAAGCGCGATGCCCATGGAGGAGGAACTGACCATGGAGGTCAGGGGTCGGGACATAGTGGCCGGCTTGCCCAGAATCGTGACTTTTTCATCCGAGGAGGTGGTGGAGGCGATTGCTGAGCCACTCGCCACTATTGTCTCGGCGATAAAGGGAGTGTTGGAGAAGACCCCTCCTGAATTGGCTGCCGATATCATAGACCGGGGAGTGGTCATGACTGGCGGGGGATCACTCCTGCGAAATATGGACCGTTTCCTGACACAGGAACTCGGCGTCCCTTGTTACGTAGCGGACGAAGCGATCTCCAGCGTAGCGTTGGGTTGTGGCAGGGCTTTTGAAGAGTATGAAGTCTTGAGAAGGACTCTGCCTGAGCTGTAGAGTGCCGAGATGGCACAGACTGATGGCGAGCAGGCGCGTGTTGCTGCGTGGGGTCACGCGCTTCTTGTTTGGAAGGCTGAAGCTGCCATGTCACAGGGGTTGGGCTGAACCACATCGAAAGCACCCTCCCACAAGACGACATGAACCTTACCTGGACCAAGTCAATTGACAGTAGTGGGCGAAGGAGATCATAGGACGCAAGAAGTGACGTCACGGGCGTCCCGACGCCCAGGAAATTGGCCACCTGGCCGATGGCAAGATTGACCAGTTGGCCAATGGCGATATCCGCCAGATGGCCGATGCAACGGGGGGATACTTGTTGTATACTGAGTCGTGGTGCGAGATCGAGCACTCGTTAGTGGAGTGGCAGAATAGGCCAAACATGTGGGAGCAAGCTATCAGCAGGCGGGACGACTGGCTGCTGGCTGGTATGGTGGATGGCGCAAACCGCCCAATGCTCGTACTGCAACTCCTTCAACCGATGGGAGGACACTCACAATGAATGAGAACAAGATTGGAATCTGGCGCGCTCTGTTCGGCTGCATAGACCAGCCAAAGAAGACCTTGCGCTACGTCATGGAGAAGCCACGATGGTCCCTCTGGCTAGCTCCAGCGTTGGTGATCGTGGTCTCGTTGATCATCGTCACGGCGGTCTCAGCGCCTGCGTTGTCGGAACTGAGCAAGGAACAGGCTGCGCAACAGATGGAGGCGCAGATGGGTTCGCTTTCCGGGGAGCAGGGGGAGCAGGTGCAGAGGACCGTGGAGACCTTTACGTCGCCTCTGTTCCTGGCGGCGACGGCAATCACCTTCGGCATCTTGGGTCTGATCTTGACTTGGCTTTTCCGAGGGGCGGTCTTGTTCTTTATCAGTTACCTTCTCGGGACGGACAACAGGTACATACAGATGGTCACTTTGGTCCTCTGGACCTGGTTGCCGTTTGCCTTGCGGGATCTGGTGCAGGCCATCTACGTTGCCTTGAACGGACAACTGGCGGTTCACCGAGGGCTTTCCTTCCTGGTAGCTACCAGCGACCAGGCGCATGGCGCGGGCAATCTGCTCTACGGCATCCTGAGTCAGATAGATGTGTTCCTCGTCTGGCACCTGGTGCTGGTGGCCATAGGCCTGGCGGTGAGCACCCGTTCCACGACAACGAAGACCGCTCTTGGAGCTATCAGCTACTGGGCGGTGACGGCCCTGGTAGGTCTCGCCCCTACTTTGCTGGGGATGCTCGTTGGAACCTCGTTCATGGGGTAGGGTGTGGCCAGCCAGGACTCGAATACCCCGCTGACCGGCTATTTGGTCCCACTGCGACGTCAATGTCGCTGTGCTCATGCTTGACAAAGTGCCATCTCTACCGTATCATATGAATTGGTTGAGATATCATACTATTCTTACGAGTGGGGACGCTAGATACGGCATGAATTGGGGTCGTGCTTGGCTGCGTAACTGTCTGTTGAGGAGTGGAGTATGGAACACGAGGCATCAGGATTCCCCGGCAAGTGCTATGGCGCTACGACCGTCAGCGAGCGCGGTCAGATAGTCATCCCGGCCGAGGCTCGGCGTGAGATGGGATTGGAGCCGGGGACCAAGCTTCTCATCTTTGGCCCTGCCAAGGGGAGGTTCCTGACCTTAATGACAGCGGAGACCGTCTCGGGGTTTGTCCGCCACGCGATGGAACGGCTGGCGGAGTTCGAAAGACTGATCGAGGCAACTCCCATAGGCCAAGGTGACATCGAATAGAATGTGGTCACACACGCTCATGGGAGATCCAGAGCCTGGCGGGTGATTCGATGATCTGGATCTCGGTGTCGGCTTGAGATCACCGTCGGGTTTACGGGTCAGAGTGACCCTTTCTGTGGATGAAGTCAGTGAATGACGAGGTGCGAAGGACATCGCAGGAGGCAAACAGGTAGGAAATGCGTAGAGCGATAATCATCACGGTAATCCTTGTGGCGGTAGGGGCGGTTGGGTATCTGTCCTTTCAACGAGGCTCCATGGAGCCAGGGGGCGTGCCTGAAGATCTGGAGACCGTGACGGTCGAGATAGGCCATATTGAGGCCACCGTGGACGCAACAGGGACGGTCCAACCGGCAGGTCAGGTCACGTTATCCTTCCGGACCGGGGGCATACTGGAAGCCCTGATGGTCGAGGAGGGCGATGAGGTGCCGGAAGGGGGCGTCCTGGCCCAACTCGAAACAGCCGAGTTGAGGTTGGGGGTGACGCAGGCCGAGTTGGGGCTGTCCAACGCAGAGGCCAACCTTTCCCGAATCCAGGGTGGCGCCAATGCCCAAGACATACAGGCCGCTCGTTCGAATCTGGCAAGCGCGGATGCCGCCCTGAATCGACTAAGGAATGGGTCCACCCAGGATGAGATCACAGTGGCGAGAGCGGATCTGAGAAGGGCCGAGATCGCTCTTCAGGAAGCTCAAGAGCTGTATGACCAGTGGGCTTGGGTAGGAGGGATTGGTGCACTGCCCCACTCGGTGGCTTTGCAGCAGGCGACCATCAACTATGAACAGGCCCTTGCAGCGTACAATATCAGGATGGCAGGCCCTACCGAAAGCGAGCTCCGAGCTGCGGAGGCCGCGGTGGCTCAGGCACGAAGCCAATTGGATGACTTGTTGAAAGGCGCTGGTGAGGAGGATCTGATCATCGCACAGGTGGCGGTGGACCAGGCCCGGGCTTCACTGGAACTGGCTCAATTGCAGTTGGAAAGGGCGACCATTGTGGCTTCCTTGGCTGGAAGGGTGGCCTTCATCGGCGCCGAGGTCAGCGAGCACGTAGGGCTTGGAACGCCAATGATCACCTTGATTGACTCTTCCGCTTTCCATGTGGATGTCCATATTGACGAGATAGACATCGGCCAGGTGGAGGTTGGACAGGAGGCGTGGGTTTCCCTGGATGCCTTCCCTGAGCAGGAACTCTTGGGCCACGTAGAGTTCATAGCTCCCGTCGCCACCGTTGAACTGGGAACGGTCAATTACATGGTCACCGTGTCCTTCGACTCGACTGTCGTGGAGTTGCGTTCCGGCATGACGGCCAATATCACCATCGTCACGCAGCGCAAAGAGGACGTTCTCCTCGTTCCTAACAGGGCCATATCCATAGACAGGGAGGAGGGGCTCCTCTTCGTGGCGAAGTTGGTGAATGGGGAGATTGAAAGCGCAGATGTAGAAATCGGTCTTCAGGACGACTCCTTCACTGAGGTGCTGAGCGGTCTGCAAGAAGGGGATGAAGTAGTGATTGGCGAGAGTGACACTGTGGACCGGCTGCGCCAGGGCATGATGGGTGGTGGACCCCACTAGCGGACCACACATACTGAGGTGCGTGAGCCATGATCAAGATTGACAACGTCACCAAGGTGTACAAAATGGGAGAGGTGGAAGTGCACGCGCTGCGCGGAGTCTCGCTGCAGGTCCGCGAGGGAGAAAGCGTTTCCATCATGGGGCCCTCCGGATCAGGGAAGTCGACCTTGATGAACGTAATTGGCTGTCTGGATCAGCCCACTTCTGGTGCCTACTACCTGGATGGCATAGACGTAGGGGAGTTGGACGACGACGAGCTGGCGGAGATCCGAAACCAGAAGATGGGTTTCGTCTTCCAGACGTACAATCTGTTGTCCCGTACCTCGGCCTTGCGCAACGTGGAGCTGCCCCTTCTCTACGGTGGGGATGGGAACCGTCGGGAGCAGGCCGTGGCGGCGCTGGAGGCCGTGGGCTTGGGGGATCGGGCGAGTCACAACCCTAATGAGCTTTCCGGAGGGGAACAGCAGCGCGTGGCTATCGCGCGGGCCTTGGTCAACAACCCCTCAATAATCCTAGCGGACGAGCCCACAGGCAACCTTGATTCCAAGGTAGGGGCTGAAATCGTCGACATCTTTAAGCGTCTCAATGAGGAGCAGGGGATCACGATGATTTTTGTGACTCACGATCTTAGCGTAGCGTCACAAACGCAGAGGATCCTTCACTTGCACGATGGGAAGATCGTACGAGAGGAAACTGTCTCGTCGGCACCGCTCTCTGAGGAGGCGCAAGGTGGATCTGATTGACAGCGTGCGGGTAGCGACCGGAGCCTTGAACGCTAACAAGATGCGCTCGTCCTTGACCATGCTGGGGATCATAATCGGGGTGGCGGCGGTGATAGCCCTCCTCTCCATCGGCCAGGGTGTGCAACAGACGGTGACCGAACAGATTCAAAGCGCAGGCTCCAACCTCTTGTTCGTACTGCCGGTGCAGATGGACGAAGGGGGCGGTGGTGGATTCACTGGATCGTTGACATACGATGATGTGGAGGCTATCGGCGATTCGCGAAATGTGCCCGATGTAGGCGCCGTGGCTCCCGTGATGCAGGGCAGCGGACGGGTCACCCATCGTAGTGAGGAAGTGAGAACCACCATCGCGGGCGTGTCGCCGGAATATGGCATGGTGCGGAACATGGAGGTGGCCTACGGGCGCTTCCTTAGTTCTCAGGATATGGACAGGAAGGCCCGGGTGGCAGTGCTAGGTTCTGAGGCTACTGAGGAGCTCTTCAACAATAGTGCCTATCCTGTGGGACAAACGATCAAGATCAACCGCATCCCGTTCCGCGTGATAGGTGTGTTGGAGGAACAGGGAGTCGGCTTCATGGGCAGTGAAGACGGTTACATCTTCGTCCCTATCAGTACCGCACAGGTAAGAGTGTTTCCCCAGCAACGCAACCTTGCCGGTCAATTCCTGGTCACGACCACCTACGTTCAGGTCACTTCCGAAGACCGCATGGACGCAGTCAC
>JAUWYD010000355.1 GCA_030616025.1 Chloroflexota bacterium | reverse complement strand
CGACACGTATACTCCACGCGGCCCCAGCTGTGCACTCCGTCCACTCCCCTCTTGTCGCCAGCGCTGAAGAGGAATGAGCGGGAGACATGCCGAGGAACACCCACGTCCGCGTACTGCCCAACTCAGCGATCCGATGGCGTTCAAAAAACGGCGTCCACCTGGAAAGTGGTGGACGCCGTCACAATGGCTGCTTATCGTCCTTCTCCTTTCCAAGCACGGGAGGTGTAGCCGTTTCCAGCTACGCCCTATCGCCCAACATCCATAGGCTCACTAGCCCCCAGGCCCGTTGGGTCGGAGAGATGACCTTCCTTGTTAAGTTTCCTATGCTATTCTATACCACACTCCGTGAGAATGCAAGTGCCGTACTCAGCTCGGTCCTGGCTCAGCAACCACCATCTGCAGAGCGGGAGTGGATGGGAGTCGAACCCACCATGGCTAGCTTGTCGCTACCCATCAACGGTTTTGAAGACCGCGGAGACCACCAGGCCTCAACCACCCCCATCTGCTCCTAATGATACACCGTTTTCGCAGCCCGGTCAAGAGTGCCCCACTCCCCTGCGGAGGATCGGCTCTTCAAAGTGCCCCTCACACTGCTGCGTCAAGAGCCCGCTGAGCCTCGTCGTGAGTCAACGAGTGGGGGTAGTTGTACAAGGGGCCACCGGGGGGTTCGTTGTAATAAGGACGATTGCAGCCCGGGCAGCCCGAGGTCTCGAACGCTTTCCCATCGCTCAGGATTTGTCTGAGTTCGTAGCCCGGAAGGCCGTAGGACACAATCCTGCCCTGCCGCGAGAAGGCAAACTCTTCAACAGTCGTCAAGCCCTGTACAAGAAGGTACTGGGCGATCTGGATGCGCCGGTAGCTGTCCACTGGCGGCGGAGGCTCACCTGCCATCGCCGTGCCCGGGATTGGCGTGAAGGCGAAGAGAGCAATTGTGACCCCCCAGTTCTGCAGGCGCGCCATCATCCGCGCCATGTCCTCCTCGCTCTCGCCCAATCCAGCCACCAGGTGGGTCACGATCCGACCGGGGTACCTATGCGCCGCTTCCTCAAGGATACTCAGCGCCGCACTCAGATCCCCTCCCTTGACCCGTTGGTAGCTCTCCTCGTTGACGACGTCCAGGCTCAGACCAACCCTATCCAGCCCCGCTTCCAGTAGCTCACCCACCTGATCGACGTCACCAACCACAGAAGCGCCTAGAGGAATCTGCTTACAGATGCCGGTGGCTATCTCCTTAACGCGTTGCAGGTATCCGGGACTCACCGTGACTTGCAAGCAACAACGCTCTATCTTCCCTCTCAAGTACGCTTCCTCCAGCGCAGAGAACACCTGATCCTCGCTCCAAGAGGGCCAGTTGACACGGGAAAGCGCAGCTGCCGAAGCCTTGCTGTTGTTAGCTTGAGCACAGAAAGCGCAGGTACGACGACAACGCCCCCCCACCATCAGATATGCAGTGGTAGGCGGCGCGTCAAGACGCCCTTCAAGCAGACCCAGTACGCCGGCGGTGCCCGAAGACACCCTGATCGAGGTTTGCACTTCCGCCTACTCCGTCCCCTTCGCTCCAATCCTCACCGATTCCTGTCTTCTCGTCTTCAACCGACGATAAATGAAGACACCGCCCAAGACCCCTACTATGATCACGATCGGTATGTCGAAGGGACGCATCAGATCCCGCACCCTCTCCCAGTGCGCGCCAAGAACGTATCCACCCAAACCCAGAGCCCAGCACCATATGAAGGAGCCTACGAAGCTCCACACGGTGAACTTGAGGAAGTTCATGCGGGCAATGCCGGCTGGCAGTGAGATGAAGGTGCGTACGACCGGCAGCAGGCGCGAGAAGAAGGCAGCATGCTCGCCGTACTTGCTGAACCACCTGTCGGCAACCTCAATGTCATGAGTGCGAACAAGGAAATACTTGCCGTACTTCTCGAGAAAAGGGCGTCCTCCCTTGGCTCCAACCCAGTAGGTGATTACCGAACCTATGGTACAACCCACAGCGCCCCACCAGCCCGCCCAGAACGTGTGCAGGACAGACAA